>PMIU01000110.1 GCA_003157195.1 Candidatus Nomurabacteria bacterium | reverse complement strand
GTGGGCTATAATTCCAAAATTTCTAACTTTTTCTAAAGGATAATCTCGTTCCATATGTTTAAATTACCAGGCAAAGTGCGCAAAGGCTTTGTTGGATTCTGCCATTTTGTGCGTGTCTTCTTTCTTTTTAATTGCCGAACCTTCGTTTTTGGAAGCAGCGATGAGTTCATCGGCAAGTTTCAGGTGCATCGGCTTGCCCTTTCCTTTCCTCGCTGCGTCGCGAATCCAGCGCATGGCCAGGGCCAAGCGGCGTTCCGGGCGAACTTCTATCGGCACCTGGTAGTTGGCTCCGCCGATACGCTTGGAGCGAACTTCGGTCAAAGGGCCGACGTTTTTCATGGCCAAATCAAAAATTTCCAAAGGATTCGGGTTGCCTGTTTTTTCTTTGACGGTATCCAGAGCGGAATACATCACCTTGCGGGCAGTTTCCTTTTTGCCGGACCACATAACGTAGTTTATAAACTTCTCCAATTTTTGGGAGTTATAAACGAAATCCGGTTCTACTATATTTCTGTTTTTTATTTTTCTTCGCATATTTATTTAAAATTATTTCTTACCATCTTTTCTAGGCTTCTTGTTTCCATAAAGTGACCTACTCTGTCGGCGTTTCTCGACTCCCTGCGTATCGAGCACTCCTCGTACGATGTGATATCGAACTCCAATCAAGTCTTTCACGCGTCCACCGCGAAGCATTACCACAGAGTGTTCTTGTAAGTTGTGTCCTTCGCCGGGAATATAAGCGGTGACTTCCATACCGTTGGTAAGACGCACGCGAGCTATCTTTCGGAGAGCCGAGTTTGGCTTCTTCGGAGTCGTGGTGGAAACTTTAGTGCAAACGCCTCGTTTAAAAGGCGCCGGAAAAAAGACCGGTCTGTTTTTGAGGACATTGAATCCGCGAGCCAAAGCCACAGTCTTTGTCTTAGAATGGACTTTAACTCTGTTTTTCTTAATTAATTGGTTGATTGTTGGCATGCGATTTTGACTACATAAACAAAATAGCCCCATAGGACTAGTGGATTTAATATACTATTTTTAATTCTAAAGCGCAAGTCCGGTCACTAGATGAAACAGAAAAGTCAGGATTGGATACAAATAAGGCGAAAAGAAAACAATAAAAATAAGGAGCAGAATCAAAGAATATTGTTCATAGGCAATCATAAAAGAAAAAGCTCTCTCGGGTAAAAAGGAAAAAAGTATCTTGGAACCATCAAGTGGGGCGATCGGCACGAGGTTGAATATCCCTAGAGCTAAATTCACAATCACAATGGCGGAAGTGATGAAATAAAAATTAGCGGTCAAAAGAGAGCCGGGTAAAATATTTGGGGCAAAGCGGATGACCAGACCAAAAATAATCGCAATGAGAAAGTTTGCCAATACTCCAGCCGCGGCTACCGCCAAAGTCCCCCACCGACGATTGCTTAAATTATTCGGATTGTAAGGCACCGGCTTGGCCCAGCCAAACATAAACGGAGAATGCGACAATATTAAAATTGCCGGCAAAAGAATGGAGCCGAAGATGTCTATGTGTGGGATGGGGTTTAGGGTCAGACGTCCGGCATGCCTGGCTGTATCGTCACCGAAATACTCCGCCATAAAGCCGTGCGAGACTTCGTGTATCACGATAGACATAATTAATATGACTACATAAAAAATTGAATTTGTTGCGTCCATACAAACTTTATGATAGCATAAAGCTCGCAATGAAAAAAATCTGTGCCATAACCAAAAAGGGCTCAATCGTCGGAGGAGGATACTCCAATAGAACTCGTGCCACCAAATTCAACCCGACCGGCAAAGTGCGAAAATACCCAAACCTTCAAAAGAAGAGAATTTTCGTGCCAGAGTTAAACAAAACGGTAAACATTGAAGTCTCCGCCAGAGGCATGCGCACAATGAAAAAAAACGGTATTCACAAAACTCTCCTCAAAGCCGGACTCATCAAAGCAAGATAAAAAAACCTCACAGTTGTGAGGTTTTTTTATTGTTTATTTTATTTACCCCGGCACAAAGGTCAACGCTGTGCCTTTTTTGCCACTGCGGCCAGTACGGCCTATGCGGTGTATGTATGTATCGTAAGTTTGCGGCACGTCGTAGTTGATGACATGCGTGACATCCGGAATATCCAAGCCCCTGGCGGCTACGTCGGTCGCAATCAAGACATTGATATGGTCTTTCTTGAAAGAATCCAAAATGCGGATACGTTCGCGGCTTCTTTTGTCGCCATGGATACCGCCCACCTTGAAACCCATCTGAGCTAGCTCTTTAGCCAAAGTGTCCACACTGTGTTTCATCTCGCGAAAAATAAGAACTTTATCAGAGCCTTCTTTTTTTAGAACTTCGTGCAGCTTCTCTAATTTGTCTTCTTTACTACGGACGCGAATCACGTCTTGGTCAATATTTTCTGCGGTAATACCCGTAACCACGGAGATAAAAACCGGGTCCTTCAAGTACTGCTCGGTCAATTTCCTGATTTCCGGAGAAAGAGTCGCCGAGAAGAAAAGAGTTTGTTTATCCTTGGCGGTTTTGCCTATGATATAAACCATTTCATCACGGAAGCCCATATCCAGCATTCGGTCAGCTTCGTCTAAGACCACCGAGTGGCAAGTGGAAAGGTCTAAGACTTTTTTATCAATCAAATCGCGCAAGCGCCCAGGTGTGCCGATGACAAAAGAAACTCCCATTTTAATTTCACGGATTTGTTTCATTATCGGCAATCCCCCGACACAAGCGACAGAGAACATCCCAAAACCGAAAGCCAGATTTTTAAAATCTGATTCTATCTGCAGAGCGAGCTCGCGAGTCGGCGCCATTATCAGAACCGTTTCTCGTTTTGAAAGACCTTTTGTTTTGGAAATCTTTTCAATCAATGGCAAAAGAAATGCTGCCGTCTTGCCGGTGCCTGTATTGGCCATACCGAAAACATCCTTGCCTTCCATTACCGCGGTCATAGCTTGGTCTTGGATTGGGCGTGGATTGGTGTATCCAACTCTTTCAATATTTTTATAGAGCTGCGGATTAAAAGGAAAGTCGGCAAAAGTGTGCTTGCATACATATGGCTTTTCTTTAACTTGGACTCCTTTCTTTATGAAACGAGAAAAATCGATTCGCTCACCGCGAGATCTTTTGCTACTACTGCCACCTCCTCTTTTGAAAGAGTGTAACTTTGAATTATTAAATTTTCTTACTGCGCCAAAACGAGGCTTCGCTCTAAACGTAGAAGTATGCGTTCCAAATTTCTTTGGAGCTGAATTATTTTTGTGCATATTGGGTCACTCCCAATACGTTGTAGATGAGAATGATGTTTTAAGAGTAGCATTATTACATTATTTTGTCAATGATTTATTAATTTATCAGTAAAAGATATAATAAAGTCATGCCAAATATAGATATTGAAAATCTCAAACACGCGAAAGTTGATATTGCGGGTGGAGGAAAAGTAATCGTGCTGGATACTGGCTCGGTCATCGGGCCGGAAGCGGACGCGATGCTTCAGGCTCTGCATTCCAGATCTACGGGAGGACTGGAAAATCACCTCACCATTTTGGCCGACAAGGGACCTGATAATTTCATGAAAAACTTCTATGTCGGCTATGGACACAAATCCATCGGTGACTGCGGCAGCGCTACGCTTTTCATTGAGGGAGTTTCAATGCTGGTGGCCAAAGCCATTCAAGACTGGCCTCTTTATTCCGGACAGGAATCTTCCACTCGTTATATTGATTTTCAAATTCAACCGTTTGTAAACCCGCTCGGCATACCCGAGGGTAAAAATATTTTGGAAGCTTACAGAAAATTTTATATGGAGTGCATGGAGCCGACCAAGAAACATTTAAAAAAACAATTTCCAATTAGTGAAGGAGAAAATCAGAATATTTACGACAAAGCTATCGCTGCCAGAGCTTTCGACACCTTGCGCGGCTTCCTGCCGGCGGGAGCTTCTACAAACCTGGCTTGGCATACGAACCTGAGACAAGCGGCAGACAAAGTGGCCATTCTTCGACATCATCCCCTTCTTGAGGTCAGAAACACAGCCGAAGCCATAGAAAAAGCTCTACAAATGGCTTTTCCAAATTCATTCGGACACAAACATTACGAAGAAACGGAAAATTATAATAATTTCTGGATGAAAGAAGGTTATTATTATCATGACAAAAATTGCCCGGAGTTTAAATTGGTAAATAATTCGGTAAACACCAAACTGTTACCAAAAGAAATTTTAGAAAAAAGACCGCCGAAAACAGAACTGCCAAAATACGTCGCCGAAGCGGGAGAATTACAATTTGAATTTCTGCTTGATTTCGGTTCATTCCGGGATTTGCAAAGGCACCGCGCCGTGATTCAAAGAATGCCCCTCCTTACCACCGAGATAGGTTTTGAAAAATGGTATTTAGGAGAATTGCCAAAAGAATTGCAACCAAAAGCGGAAAATTTTCTGAAAGAGCAAGAAGAAAAAATAAATAATTTAAAAGTTTCCAAAGAAGAAAAACAATACTATATAGCGATGGGATACAAAGTTTCAAACAGGCTGACAGGTAACATTCCAGCCTTGGTTTATATGACGGAATTGCGGGCAACTAGATTTGTACACCCGACACTTCGAAGAAAAGCAAAAATGATGGCGGACATCTTGTCGGAACTTTTCGGTAAATTCGGACTAGTAATGCATCTGGACAAAGAAATAGACCGGTTTGATATCAAACGCGGGGAGCAGGATATTGTGTTGAAATAATTACTGGTCTTTATAAGACTGAACTTCTTTATTTATGATTTCCAATTTCACTCCGGCTTTTTTGAAAATATTTTTTGATTGTTTTGATGCGTGGTAATCTCTTAACGTAACAACTCTTTTGATACCCGCGTTGATGACTGCTTTGGCGCAAGTATAACAAGGAAGAAATTTACAATACAATGTTGCACCTTCCACGGCCACGCCAACACGTGCAGCGTTAGTAATTGCATTTAATTCTGCATGCGCTGTTCTAATGCAGTGTCTAGAAACAGTTCCGTCCTCCCCCGTTACAGTATGCATTTCGTGTCCAACTTCGTCGCAGTGAGAAAGCCCGACAGGAGAACCCGCATATCCGGTAGCAACAATTCTCTTGTCTCTGGTGATAACCGCGCCAGCATGTCCCCTGTCACAAGTACCGCGGGACCCAACCAAATCTGCCATCTGCAAAAAATATTCATCCCAAGTTGGTCGTTTATATTTTTCAGTTTTTTTCACAGCTTTTTTCATTTATTAAATATACTCCCAATTTTTTAAAAAGCCAACAACTTAAACTTCAAGAATTTTTTTGATATGGGGTATTAAATTCGTCATTTTTTCATATCGAATAAATGTACAATTCGGATTTTTAGAGTTAGCCGCTCCTTGCACAAGCTTGGAAACATTTGTGCCCTCCTTGGCGCACATTAAAACCGGTTTTTTAAATTTTTCCACGATAGTAGCCATCTCCCACCCTAGCCCAAGAGAAGGATAGCGAACTTCGGCTACCATAATATCGCAACTTGGGACCATCTCGTGAATATCGTGCATATAAACATATTCTGGTGTTCCGGTACCCTTTGGGACAAATTCCAAAATCTCACAGTCAATCTCATTTTTTATTAAATTTTTAAATTCGGCTATTTCTGCTAAATATTAATTCGATGCATGAGCGATAGAACAACCGACGTAAATTTTTTTCATAAATATAATTTACTTATTGGTTAGTCACCGGCAATACTACTGCGTTGTTTGTTTTTGCATTACTGAAATATTTAAAAGTATACCAGCCTGCTCCGGCTAAAATAATAATTAACACTAAAATAAGGATAAACTTTTTCCATAATTTTGGTTTATTTTGACTTGTTAAATAAACTGCCGGTTGAATGTCCGGAATCATGATTGGAGACGGAGCGGGCGCAACAGGAGAAGTTACCGGAGGCTTGAGTGCGATAGCATTAAAGCCTTCTTCGACGTCTGATGCCAGCCAACCATTACCCAAAAGAGAACCCTTGATTTGCTCTTTGCTGACATTTTGCCCCAATTGTTGCTTGATATAATCAAGCAGTTGTTGATTTACCATTTTATTTATTTTTAATTAATAATAAAAACTAAATTTATGGGTCCTCGTCGGTCTTAATCCGAATGAAAACATCATTGCCTTCGGGAGACTTTTCTTTCTTGTATTTTCTGTGCTTGTTGATTTCAATTTTTCTGATCAATTCTTTTTCTAAATCAAAACCCATATCTTCACACATCCCCAAAATAAATATCATCACGTCGGCGAATTCTTCCGCCACGCCCGGCTGATTTTTATTATGCTTAGAAAAAGCCTCGGAAAGCTCTTCGTGCGCTCGGCAAAATTCCAAAGCGGTATTGGTCAAGTTGAAACCCTTTTCCACCTTGTTCCGCATCACTTCTTTTTGCAATGCCTTCAAGTCAATCATTGCTTTAATATACTACCAAAAAGGGGTAAATACAAATCGTCTTCGACGTTTATTATCAATTCTTTCCTGTCTACTTTCTCGGCAAATTTAATCGGGATATTGTTTATCAAAGCCAGTGGCCGTGTTTCCTTCCCTTCCCCCATACACAGCACGGCAGCAGTGGCCAGACTATCAGCCACGTCGGTTTTAGACATTTTTAATATTCTGCCAAAAATATCTTTTTCACCTATATAATTCTTAATACCCTGGAAACCTGCATAACCCAGAGCCACGCCCACCACCCCGGAACGTAAGGGAAAAATCCGGCTGTCAGTGATAAGCACGCCGAAGTTTTTAATTTTAAATATTTTTTTTATTTTCTTCCTGAGAAAATCCGCTGACTGAAAGCTGTCCTTAGGTAAAAGGATCAGTTTGCCGTTTGCGTTGGATTCATCTATGCCCGCAGAGGCCATCACCATGCCGTCTTTGATGGTCAGCCAAGTGTATTTTGTTTTAAGGGCAAAATCACTTTCTTTTTTTATAAGTTTAATTTTTTCCTGTTTGTTTTTATATTCCGCTATTCGCCCTTCAGACAATGCTACGATTTTGGAAGTTACCACTAAAATACAATTCTCAAGATTTTTTTTGGGAATTTTCTTTAGATATTGAAGAATAAAATTGATTAAATCTTCATTCTCCTTAAATATTCTGGTTTTGATTGTTTTTATTTCCATCTGATTTAGCGAAATCATGCCGCGCAAGCGTCCTTTAAGCGCGGCTTCCCCTTAACATACGAATTCCTAGATATGAAAGCGGGGTGTAAAGAAATCCCATAAATATCTTATAAACCCACCAAGGAATTATAATTAAGAAAATAGTTTTTACGGGTAGAATACCGAGATAGGCTATAAACATAAAAATAGCGGAATCAAAAAATTCCGACCAAATATTGGATAGATTAGAGCGTAGCCAGAATTTCTTCTCGCCAATTTGTTTTTTAAGAAAGAAAAAAGAAACTACATCCTGATACTGCCCTATGGCAAAAGCAACTAATGAGGCAATGGAAAAACGAACCGAGAGCCCAAAAATTTGATTGTAACCGTCGTGCACCCAAAGACCTTCTTTGGCCCATGGCGTAATTGTTGAAATTAAAGAATAGAATAAAAATAAGAGAATACTTATCACTCCGGCCCAAACAAAATTGTTGGCCATCTTCTTGCCATAAACTTCTCCAATGACATCAGTCATACAAAAAACAATCGGAAAAGAGAAAACAGCCACTGAAAGGTGGGTGCCGAAAAGAAAAGGCATTAGTTTTATTCCGAGAGTGTTCGCCGCAAAAAGAGAACCGATATAAAGGGTCAAACAAATAAGAATTTTTCTATAATCCTTTTCGGTTAATGTTTGCATCTGATTTAACGAAA
>PMIU01000009.1 GCA_003157195.1 Candidatus Nomurabacteria bacterium | reverse complement strand
AGTTCACAATGGATTCCGACAAAGTTTTGGAATTGAAAAAGAAACTCGACCTTGACCCTAACGTTATTCGATTTTTGATATTGAAAACTGTGAGAGAAAATACGATTGCCACAAAGAGATTCGTTCGCGGAGATGTTGCGCGCAGAAAACCAAGAACAGACAAAAGCGGACAGAATGAAACAGTTGTTTCGATAAACAAAGAAGAGATTGATAAAGAAATTGACGCGATGGTTGCAGTTTAATTATAAATTTAAAAATCAAAATATGTATTTAAATAAAGCAATTGTAATAGGAAATCTTACCCGTGACCCGGAGCTTCGCTCGCTCCCTTCCGGTATTAAAGTCTGCACTTTTTCTTTGGCCACAAATAGAGTCTGGAAAGACAAAAATGGTGCGCGCCAGGAATCAGCTGATTACCACAATGTGGTTGTCTTCGGACGCCAGGCGGAAACAGTGGCGCAATATATGAAGAAGGGAAGTTCCATTTTAGTTGAAGGCCGAATGCAGACCAGGAGCTGGGATGGCAAAACAACCGGAGAGAAAAAATACCGCACGGAGATTGTCGCTGACCGTACACAGTTTGGGCCAAAAGGAGGTAGTACAGGGGGAGGAGTAAGCACAACGAGCGCGGGTTCAAAAGCACCAGCAGCGGAAAATAGTGGGGAGGTTGACGCCATAGAATATCCGGAAGAAGACATTAACCCTGAAGACATACCATTTTAATGAAACAAGATTACTTTTCAGCCAACAATATAAAATACATCGACTACAAGGATATTGAAATCTTAAAGAAGTTTCTGAATCCAAACGGTAAAATCGTGAGCCACAAAAGAAGTGGCGTGACTTCCAAAAACCAACGCGCTTTGGCCAATGCCATTAAGCATGCTAGATTTCTAGGTTTACTTCCATTCGTAGTTAAATAAAAAAATCCCCGAAAGGGGATTTTTTTTGCATTAATCCCTCTCCTTTCCAGGAGAGGGTAGGGTGAGGTTCTTCGTCTACACCCTCTCGACGTATTCCCCAGTTTCCGTATTTACCCTTATAGTGTCTCCCTCACTTACAAACATCGGAGCGCTAAGAGTCGCTCCATTTTCTAAAACGATATTTTTATTTCCACCCTTGGAAGTGTCTCCGCGGACAGCCGGGGGAGCTTCTTTTACCTTGAATTCCATTTTAATCGGCATACTTAGTTTGATGATTTTTTCTTCTTCGTCTTCGTTGGTCCAGACCAAGGCAGTAACATTACTATTAGCCTTTAAAAATTTTGTCGCATTCCCGAGTAAAGCCTCGTCCAATTTAAATCTTTTACTTTTATCTTCTAGATCGCAGAACCAATATTCGCCTTTGTTATGATACAAGAAAGTTATTTCTCTTTTTTCCATATCCGCTTCGTCGGCGGAATCGGAAACGTGGAAAGTGGCGGCGATAGTCTTGCCGGAAATCAGACTTTTCAATTTGACTTGATTCTGAGGTTTGCGTTGTTGGGTGCGGGCGACGTGGCTCTCCACCACTTCGGCTGGCTCGCCATCGTAAATAATTATTTTCTTCTCGCGAATCTCGTTGTATTGTAATTGTGACATAGGCAAATACTAGCAGATTAATTTTTAAAATCAACTTTTTATTTTTTTATTCTTCCTCCGCGAATTTCTTTTTAATTTCTTTTAGAATTTGTTCGGAGATTTTTTTCTCACTTTTCAGGAATGTGCGAGTGCTGTCGTAGCCTACGCCGAGTTTTATTCTTTCTACTTTCTCTCCTGCGGGAGCATAAAAATACGAATTTCCACTTTTTTCTATAATTTTATATTTTTCTCCGAGAGCCATTATTTCTCCTTCTTTGGAAATGCCTTCGTTGTAAATAATATCGAATTCTGTTTGCTTGAACGGAGCGGCAACTTTATTTTTCACAACTTTCACGCGCGTGCGACCGCCGACGACTTCTTCTCCTTTTTTAATCTGCGCGATTTTGCGGATGTCCAGGCGCACAGAAGTGTAAAACTTCAAAGCCTTGCCTCCTGGAGTTGTTTCCGGGTTGCCGAACATCACGCCTATCTGCATACGAATCTGGTTGATGAAGATGACGACGGTCTTGGAGCGGGCGACGATGGCCGTGAGTTTGCGAAGCGCTTGAGACATCAGCCTGGCTTGCTTGCCCACATGGTACGCGCCCATATCGCCTTCAATTTCATCTTTGGGTGTCAGCGCGGCGACAGAGTCAATGACGATAACGTCAATTTTTCCAGTACGCACGAGACTCTCCACTATCTCGAGCGCTTGTTCGCCGTTATCGGGTTGAGAAATCAAAAGGTCGTTTATATTTACTCCAAGCTTCTTTGTGTATTCCGGATCCATCGCGTGTTCAGCGTCGATGTAAGCGCAAACCCCTCCTTTTTTCTGCGCCTCCGCGACGATGTGGAGAGAAAGCGTCGTTTTACCGGAAGATTCGGGTCCGAATATTTCAATGATTCTACCACGGGGTATTCCACCGATGCCGAGCGCCATATCGAGCCCGATAGAGCCTGTGGGGATGACGTTCACGTCTACTTTCGGCGCATCGCCGAATTTCATTATCGAACCTTCTCCGAATTTCGTCTGGATGGCCTTTAGTGTATCACTCAAAACCGTTTCTCCCACTGTCTTGTCTTCCTTCTTTTCTTTCTTTTTTATCATAAATTTTTATAAATTAGCTTATAATTTTTTTCATCAACATAACCAAATTTATCCTGCGCCTTGATATCGATTATATTATATCCCGGCAGAAGTGCAATCGTCTCGCTAAAGTTGCCCTGCTGGTCCACCGATATCTCCCGGCCGTCTAAAACCAATTTTATCGCATTTTTTGCATTGCCGGTAAGTTTCATTACACTATCAGTAACCGTCCCTCCATCTACTATGTTTACATTTTTGATTTTTACTCCAAAGATTAAATCTCTGGAGACAAAAAAAGCGTAAAGAGCAATAATCATAAAAAAAATAAAAAGTCCCGCTATCTGAATTATTTTTTTATTAAATAATATTTTCTCCATCGGATGTTCTTTCTATTTTCTCCAAGACCTCTCTCGGCTTGGCGCCGTCACCGGGGCCGATGACACCTCGTTCTTCCAGTACATCCATCAGTCTGGCGGCTCGGGCGTAACCCAATTTCAATTTTCTTTGCAAGTATGATGTAGATGCCTTGCCTGCTTCTACCACGCAAGCGCGAGCCTCTTCATACATTTCATCATCATCTGATTCAGCAGAATCATGCTGGGCATACATATCACCACCGAGAGTGCTTTCAAAAATACTTTTATCGGCGGAGATGGACCCGGCGGTTAAAGTTATTTCTGCTGGCGCTTCGTCTTTGTAAGCATCGGCCAAATATTTTACAACTTTTTTCACTTCACCTTCGGAAATAAACGCGCTCTGTAATCTCTCCGGCTGAGCTTCACCTGAAGAATAAAGCATATCTCCGGCGCCGAGGAGTTTTTCTGCTCCGCCGGCATCGAGGATAGTGCGTGAATCTATTTGCGAGGAAACTTTCAGGGCGATGCGGGCCGGGATGTTGGCCTTGATGAGCCCGGTGATGACGTTGACCTCCGGTCTCTGGGTAGAAAGAATGATATGTATGCCGACTGCTCGAGACATCTGCGCCAAGCGCACGATGGCGGCCTCAAGCTCCCTCGGATAAGAACTCATAATATCCGCCAACTCGTCTATGACAATGACGATGTATGGCAAGCGATCTACCGTATCTTTTTCTCCCTCTGCCAAGGGGGAGTCCTGCCCTCGGGCAGGGTGGGGGTGTTTTCCCCACACATTCGCATGGTAAGACTCAATGTCACGCACACTCTCTGCTTCGAGTATATCGTAACGGCGGTCCATTTCTTTGGCTGCCCATTTCAATGCTAAGATTGTTTTTTTGGCTTCAGTGATTACCGGTGTAAGCAAATGTGGAATGTTGTTGTATAAAGTGAGCTCTACGCGCTTTGGATCTATTAAAATAAGTTTCAAATCATCCGGCCCATTCCTATATAAGAGGGAAGTGATCATAGAGTGGATGGTCACAGACTTGCCGGAGCCGGTGGTGCCGGCGACGAGCGCGTGTGGCATCTTGGCCAAGTTGCCAAAGACAGCCCGCCCGGAGATATTGCGTCCGAGGGCAATAGTGAGGGGCTTCGAAGAATTTGCAAACTTCTCGTCAGAGAGCAGGGTAGCCAGCCCGACAATTGATTTTGATTTATTTGGAATTTCGATGCCGACCAGAGATTTGCCCGGAATTGGCGCTTCGATGCGTATCGGGTGCGCAGCGAGCGAAAGAGCGAGGTCGTTTTGCAAACCCACGATGCGGGAGAGTTTTACGCCTTCAGCCGGTTTTAGCGCATAACGGGTGACCGTCGGCCCTATAGTTATCTCATCCATCTCCACTTCAATGCCGAAGTTGGCAAGAGTGCGCTTGATGATGTTCGCATTTGCTTTGATGTCGCCGGTGTTCGGCTTGCCCTTGTCTTCTTCGAGTAAAGAAAGGGGAGGAGGAATGTAAGTCGAAACTAAACCGCTCTTTCTTTTTTTAATAGGCATTTCTTCCTCCTCTTCCTCTTTCTTTTTTCCAACCAAAGCATTTTTAAGTTTCTCTCCAGCGGTTTCTTTGTCTTCTTCTTCGGGCATAGACTTTTCCACCTCTTTCATTTCATTTTCATTTAAAGCGGGAGTAAATTCAGGTTTTTCTTTTTTAGAAAAAAGCGAATGAATTTTGGCGAAGAGCCATGTCGGGTTCGGTTTCGTGTCGAACATTATCAGGATAGATATTATGAGGAGTGCTCCGAGCAAGACGAGACTTGCGTACGTATCAAAGAGAGATACAAATGGTGTCGATAAAATTTGTCCGAAAAGTCCACCCGAGTGAACACCTTTGCCTGAAGCAATGTCGATGATTCCGAGACTGGAAAGTAAAAATAAAGTGGCGCTGATGACTCGCGTCCAGCCGATGTCTGGCACTTCCGACTTGATGAATGAAATTCCAAGCAACAAGAAAAGTACAGTCAAAAGTATGTCTCCGACGCCAAGCAGGAGATGAAGTTCTCTGTTCACAAAAACTCCAACGATTCCCGCCAGATTAAATTTGGACATTAAAAAAAATACGGCGAGAACAAAAAAGATAACTGCGATGATGCCATGCTTGGTGCTTACTTTTAATCCTTGAGAATTTTTATTATCATTATCGTTTCTTTTACCACTTTTGTTTTTATTTTGTTTCATAATTTTTTGCTCCGACCTTTTTGTCGGAGTCCGACTTTGGTCGGACCATAAATATATATTAACATAAAAATAAAAAAATAATTTTTGCATTCCCTCCCCTCCTTTCGGAGGAGGAGTGCTCCGACCCAGGTCGGAGCGAGGTGGTGATTTTTGAATTCAGAATTACCACCCCCGACCCCCTCCTCCGAAAGGAGGGGGTAAAATTCTGTCTTGACATTCTCTGTCCTTTATTCATAATGGACAAATGTTTGGAGAAAATAAAAATCTCAATCTCAAGGACTCGAATTTACCCCTACCCAACCTCCCCCTACATAGGGGGAGGAGCGAGGAGGGGGTACTGTCCTATACCAAAACCAACAAACTTATTACTGCGCTGTATATGGTCACGGACATCATAAACAAAGACGAACCTTTACGAAATAAATTAAGGACATTGGGTGCCGGAATTATATCGGACATGCACCTTATTGAGTTCAGCTGTATAGGACATATAGCCCCTGGAACTATTGAGAAAATATCCGAAATAATGTCCTTTTTAAACGTAGCTTCCGCGGTCAATATCATCTCCGAAATGAACACAAATATTCTAAGAAAAGAGTTTCTGGAATTAGATAGATCAATAAAAGAATCTTTTGATATAAATGAGATAAAAGATAAGCAAATTAATATAGAAGAATTTCTGAGTGATTCTCCTCTTTTTATCACCACCCCGCCTTTCAGGCACCCCTCGGGTATAAGGAGGGGAGGAGACTCTAAAGGACACACTCTCGGTGTTCAGAAAGGGAGTACACTTTTGAAAGCAATAAAAGATATGTCCGATAAAAAATCCAATCACATAAATAATGATGCCTTTGATGTCCTTAAGAAACAAAGACGCGAAGAGATAACTAATATCATTCAAAAGAACAACAAGAACGCGACCATAACGGACATTAAAAATGGAGCTTATGGGACACTCATCTCCTGCGGAGAAAAGACACTACAAAGAGAGTTGGTTTCTATGGTCAAAGACGGTGTCCTTAACAAGACCGGAGAGAAGAGGTGGAGCAGATATTTTGTGAAATAGGCAAATTTACCCCTACCCGTCCTCCCCCTACATAGGGGGAGGAGAAAGGAGGGGGTACTTGAGCACCTAATTTATGGGGTTGTATTTGTCTTCTTCTTAAGATTATGCTAATATGCATTTGTGGATACTAGCTCAAAAGGTGAGTTATCCACATAATATATTGCCGTATTCTGCGGCTGTATTATAATGTATTTGCGTTTGTTAAATGCGCAAATTAATTGCGTGTTTGGTGTTCGCAAATTGTGTCTATTTTTGTTCACGATTTCGTCGAAAAAATCTTGAAGAAAAGTAGACGAGAAAGGTCATTGAAAACTAAATAGTTATTTTGTTTTCAATGTTAGTTTATCTCTGTTCGTTATTTGTTTTTCCGCTTCATTATTAATTATTATAAATTATTAGCGGATGATAAATGACGATAGGAAAAAATACGCTTTTAGTTTTGTCGAAACTAACCCCGACGCAAAAATCGGGGCTCCGACTAATCGTCGGAGTTAATGGCGTAGAACCCCGTAGTAGAACTTTAAAAAAAGTTTCACTACAGGGTGAAAATTAGAAAAAATTTATGAGTAATTTATTAAAATCAAAACTTCTTCTTGGAGTTATGGTTGTTGCAGTTTTACTCGTCGGAGCAGTGGCTTTAATGCCAACTGCTAATGCCGCCGCATCTAACTGTTCAATCACATCTACACTAAGACAAGGTTCAAAAGGAGCTCAAGTTCAATGTCTTCAGACAGCCTTGGGTCTCACTGCTGACGGTAGCTTCGGTCCAAAGACCAAAGCTGCTGTTGTCGCTTTCCAAAAGAATGCAGGCCTAGTAGCCGATGGAGTATTCGGTGCCAAGTCTCGCGCTGTATGGATGGCCAACAATGGAGTCGGAGCTATCAGCTACGTTCCTCCAGGTTGTACTTCCGCTACGGGCTTCAGTCCTGTAACCGGTGGTGCATGTGTGGCCGTTTACCCTTCCACTCTTCCAGCAGGCTGTACATCAACTTCAGGATTTAGTTCAACGACCGGCGCATCATGTGCGACTGGCCAAACTTCAACTCTTCCTGCAGGCTGTACATCAACTTCCGGCTTCAGCCCAACGACTGGCGCATCATGTGCGACAGGCGTAGTTGTTAACAACAATCCTTCCGGTCCTATCTCAGCTGCTCTTTCTTCAGACAACCCAGCAGCTGGATATGTTATTCAAGGTCAAGCTGGTGCTGATCTAGCGCACTTTGTCTTCTCCGGTTCTGGTACTGTTAATTCTGTAACATTGCAACGCACTGGTGTTTCTGATTCAAATACCCTTTCAAATGTTTATCTCTATGATGGAGCTACTCGTTTGACTAGCGGTTATT
>PMIU01000061.1 GCA_003157195.1 Candidatus Nomurabacteria bacterium | reverse complement strand
GGGTCAGCTATCTTGGAATACTGCAAGCCTCAGTTTCAATTTCCTCAATCATTCTGGCTTTCTGTGTGTCAGCCGGAATTGGAATCATCTTCGGCTACTACCCCGCCCGGCGTGCGGCGCAGTTGAGCCCGATTGATGCATTGAGATACGAGTAAAAATTATTAGCAATTATTAATTAATAAACTTGTCCGCCTTTGGCGGGAAAATATATGAGCAATAATAAAAAAATTGGTTTAGTGGTTGTAGGAATTATAGTTTTAGCGGGAGTGTTTTATGCAGGTATGACTTATGGCGGAAATAATGTGCGGGCAGCCATAACGAGTAGGAGTCAAGGCGCTGGTAATTTTGCCGGAAGAATAGGAGGAGCAAGAAGCACTGGCGGATTTACCGTTGGGCAAATTATTTCAAAAGATGCGACTAGTATTACCATAAGCATGCAGGCTGGCGGTTCCAAAATAATTTTTCTAGATAAAAGCACTCCGATTACAAAGCAGGCGACTGGAACTTTGGCTGACTTGGCAATAGGCACAAGTGTATCAGTCACAGGCACACCAAATACTGATGGCAGTATCAGTGCAACTGCTGTGCAGATTAGACCCAATATCGCTCAACCTGTGGTAAAGTAGATTAGTGAGAATCAATAAATATTTAGCCGATAAAAAAATCTCTACTAGACGAGGCGCGGACGAGCTTATAAAAAATAAGAAGGTTTTTATCAATGGCAAGTTGGCAGAGCTTGGCAGCCAGGTAAACGAAAACGACAAAGTAGAAGTGCGCGGTGCGGAACAAAAAAAATACCAGTATTTTGCTTACAACAAACCAATCGGCATAGAAACAGATTCTCCCAAAGTTGGGTTCTTCCCTCTTGGCAGATTGGACAAAGCCAGCCATGGACTTCTAATCCTGACCAATGACGGACGCATTACCGACCAGCTCTTAAATCCAAAATATATTCACGAAAAAGAATATTTAGTGCGAACCTCAAACAAACTCCGCTCAAATTTTAAAGCCAAAATGGAAGCCGGAGTAAACATAGAGGGTTATCAAACCAAACCATGCAAAGTGAAAATATTAAACGACTTCGAATTCCGGGTAACCTTAACCGAAGGCAAGAAACATCAAATCCGCCGAATGTGCGCGAATCTTTTTCAAGAAATAGCCGATCTGAAAAGAGAAAGAATTATGAATATAAAATTGGGAAATTTAAAACCGAATGCAAGGCGGGAAATAAAGGGAGAGGAATTGGAAATATTTTTGAAATCGTTACTTTAATCCACAAAAACAAACAACGCCTCGAATAACAAAGTTACCGAGGTCGTTAGATATTATATTTATAAAAAAAGAACTATTTCCCTTACCCCCACTTTCGCCAATACAGCGGGGGTTGCAGTTATTTCCCATACCTAGACCGCCATAGCCAGGGCAATCTCCTCGATCGTCCGCATCACCGCATCGTACGGTGATACGGCTTGGGTAATTGGCCGGCCAACAACGATGCGATCTGCGCCGGCATTGATCGCTTTGGCCGGCGTCATGATGCGAGCCGGATTCTGGTCATCGCCAGGGACAATCGCCCAGGTCGGACGGATTGCTGGCGTGTTGAGCGAGAGAAATACTCCGAATTTTGCCCGGAGCATTTCTGCTTCTTTGGCCGAAGAGATGAGCCCGTCGATTGGCGCGTCTGCAGCGAATTGAGAGAAGCGCAAGACGGCTTCTCCAACCGTGCAACCGAACATATCGAGCGCGTTGCTTGTATTCAGACTCGTGAGGACCGTCACGCCGAGCACCTCCGTGTCCGGCAGTTCGGCCTTGAGCATCTGCATAGCGACGATGCCGGCGGAGCAAACCGTGGTTAAGAGCTCCGGCTTCGTTTCGCGCAAGAACACACCGTCGGTCGCGAGCGTCTCGCCGATGTCGTAGAGCTTAAGGTCGGCGAAGACCCGGAGACCGCGATCGTGAATCTCGTCAATGAGGTTGTAACCACAGGCTCGCAGGGCGGAATTCACCTTGAGGTAAACTCCGGTTCCTTTGAGGCTGTCGGCTAGAGCGAGAACTTGCTGTTTGACCCAGGTGCGCCGCAAGTTTCTGCTTGCGTCGTCGTCGCCTTCAAGAATGGTGGGTCGGAAATCGGCGGCAACGATCAGACGTTCCGCCGGCGTCAGTTTTTTCATATCGTTTTTCCTTTCGTTTGGTTTGAGAATTACTGTTGCATTGCAGCGCAGAGACGCGCCCAGTTCTTCTTCACTTCAAGTTCGAGCCGGCCGGCAGCGATGTCACTCGCAACAGCAGGATCGTCCTGTTTGTACTCGGGATACGGCTCATTGATTGCGGCAACCACCGGAATAACGTCTTCCCCGGGATTACCCGCACAGATGGTATAGCGATCTCGCACGAACGGCGAGCGGTTGAGCGCACCAACCAGGAGAGATATTACTACCCCTGTTTTTACCACTTGCATGACGGTGTTGTCGGTGTTCTGGAAGTTGTTGAAGATATCTTCCGCGATTGCGACTCGCTCCCCCGATTCGAACTCAAACTGCGAGAGGTCCCAGGTGTATTCCTGTTTCTTGCCCGCTTCCGTCGGTTTCGGCTTCTTGTCCGCATACGCGAACCGCTTGGCGGCGACGAGCGCGAGCATCTGACCGAATGTCCGGCCTCCCTGCGGAATTCCGCAGACAGTGTCGAACGAGTCGAGCAAACCCTGGTCGCGGAGTTTCTGACAGGCAGCCTCGGCATACGCCTCGACCGCCTTCGGATGAACTTCGATTCGTCGGAAGTTGAAGTAGATGTCTCCGACGAGATTCCGTCCTTTGCCGTCTTTTCCCGCGTATGCAACTAGAGGTCCTTTGCGTTCAGAGCCGACTTTCGGACAGACATAGACTGCGTTGCAGCGCTTTCCAAGTTCCAGGAGATCTTCTCCTGGCAGTGGAATGATTGGCTTCATGGTTTTTCCTTTCAAGATACATCTATGGTAAAACTACCACACTTTTCGGATTTGACAAGGTAGGTGGTTATATGCTATACTTGGAAGACAAAGTAGGTAAAGAAGAGTTTATGGCGTCGATTTCTTAGACACAACTTATTTGCCCCGATGCATTAGATCGGGGCCCCGACTTTACGTCGGGGTAATTATTAACATAATAAAAATATCAATGACTGGTACAATAAAAAGACTCACTGATAAAGGTTTCGGCTTCATTACAGCAGAAGGACTTGCGAAAGATTTATTCTTTCACAGCAATTCTCTTGTCGGAGTAACCTTTGACGAGCTGAAGGAAGGTGATACTGTTTCTTTTGAAACAGAGGAATCTCCAAAAGGCTTGAATGCTACAAACGTACAACGTGCGTAATATTCAGTAAACAAAAAGCCCCGCAAGGGGCTTTTTGTTTTATATGCTATAATTACTGCACCAGAATAATTTTTAACAACGTATATAAATGTAGTGTCAAATATTATTGAAGTAAAAAATTTAAAGAAGCAATTTGGTGATTTTGTCGCGGTAGATGATATCTCTTTTGAGGTTAAAACGGGAGAAATTTTTGCTTTTTTAGGGCCCAATGGCGCCGGTAAGTCTACCACTATAAAAATGCTGACTACTTTGCTTCATCCCACGAGTGGCAACATAGAATTAAACGGCAGTAATCCAGTAAATAATCCGAATGCAGTACGTCATTCATTCGGTATTGTTTTCCAGGATCCCAGCTTGGATGATGAATTAACGGCTTGGGAAAATTTAGAATTTCACGGCGTGCTTTATAATGTGGAAAAAAAACTGCGTCGCAAACGAATCGAAGAATTGATGAATTTTGTGGAATTATGGGACAGAAAAGATAATTTAGTTAAAGAATTTTCCGGCGGGATGAAGCGTCGACTCGAAATAGCACGCGGACTCTTGCATCATCCAAAGGTTTTATTTTTGGATGAGCCGACTTTGGGATTGGACCCGCAAACTCGTAATCATATGTGGGCCTATTTACAGGAACTTAATAAATCCGAAGGCATTACAGTATTTTTTACAACCCATTATATGGAAGAAGCGGAAAAAATTGCGCAACGTATCGCCATTATTGATCATGGAAAAATTATCGCCACCGGAACTTCCGAGGAATTAAAAGCTCAAACACAAACAGCCAGCTTGGAAGAAGCGTTTTTGAAGCTTACCGGCAACGTTATTCGCGAAGAAGAAGCCAGTGCCACGGACAAACTGCGCGCGCATAGACAATGGCGCGGTGGAGGAAAAAGATAATTAATCAAATAATTTTTTTATTATATGAAAACTATTTACATAATGTGGCTGAGAGAATTAAAACGTTACTGGCGCTCTAAATCCAGAATGGTTGGATCTTTGGGCCAGCCGATTCTTTTCCTTTTGGCTCTGGGTTATGGTCTAGGTTCAACTTTTCAAAAAGCCGGCGAAGGAAATTATATGAATTTTTTGGCTCCGGGAATTATTGGGATGAGTATTATTTTCACTTCCATTTTTTCCGGTATTCAAGTTATTTGGGATCGCCAATTTGGCTTCTTAAAAGAAACCATGGTGGCGCCAGTGTCGCGTTTCAATATTATGATCGGCCGAACCTTGGGCGGCGCCACGATTGCGGCAATTCAAGGCATGGTGGTTTTTATTTTGGCTTTAATATTTACAAGTTTTCGCCCGTATAATTGGTTCTTGGTTTTACCAGCGGTTTTAGTAATGCTTCTGGTCGGCACAATGTTCACCGCGCTTGGCACGGCCATCGCTTCTCAGCTGGAGGACATGCAGGGCTTTCAACTAATCATAAACTTTTTAGTTATGCCGTTGTTTTTTCTTTCTGGCGCTTTGTTCCCCCTATCAGGGCTTCCGTCGGTTTTGATTATTATTACCAAATTTGACCCACTGTCTTATGGTATAGATGCTTTTAGAATTTTACTTTCCCATTCCGGAGTTTATAGTTTGACTTTGGACATTTCTGTCCTCGCGATAATCACTTTGGTATTTTTGTCTGTCGGAAGTTACTTGTTTTCCAGAGTGCAAATCTAGTTTAAAAATTTTATTGGGTGAATTCCTCTCCCTTGGCCCATTTTTTCAAAACTTCATAGCTTTCATCCCCGCAGATGAATTTTTTTGTTTGCGTATTATAGAAAAATGGCACTCCACCACACATATCTTTGTCCAATTCCAATAATCGTTTTTCGTTTTCTTCATTGTGCCAGACTTCGACGCCTTCAACTTTTATACCCTCTTCCTTTTCTAGACGTTCCACCAACTCATGCATAGAAATGCAGTGAGGGCATTCGGTTCCGTAAAACTCTAAGAGATGGTTCATGAATCTGGAGATCTTGAAAATTGTTATTTAGAAAGCCTTGCGCAGGCGGGGTAGGCGAGCAGTTCGCTCCGCAAGCTTGCGGAGATAGATTGCTTTATAAAT
>PMIU01000046.1 GCA_003157195.1 Candidatus Nomurabacteria bacterium | reverse complement strand
AGATTTAAAGAGCGCCCTTTCTGGTCCATTTTTATTTCCAAATTCATTATGGGCATAAATTACATTGTTATAATTTTCGCAGGTTTTGAAAATATAGAATATAAAAAATACTTAAAAGCGGAAATTTCTTCTACCTTAATCTGGGGGCCTGTGCTATTATCACTGGGTTATGTTTTCGGCTACACGGCGTTGCATATTAGTCGGGAGATTTGGAAATTTTCGATGGTGATACTTGTTTTGTTCATAGTATTCATTACGTTTGATAAATTAGTATCTTGGCTGTTTGAATTATCCGAAGAATTTTATAATGATAAACAAGAGGAAATATGAAAAAATTAATTACACATAATGGTTCGTTTCACACAGATGATATTTTCGCCTGCGCGGCTTTGTCTTTGATGTTGGAGAAAAAAGGCGAAGCTTTTGAAATCATTCGCACTCGCGACGAGGATATTATTAAATCTGGCGATTATGTTTTTGACGTTGGGGGAATTTATGATTCAGAAACAAACAGATTTGATCATCATCAAATCGGCGGAGCAGGCGAACGTGAAGGCATAGAGTATTCTTCTTTTGGCTTGGTTTGGAAGAAATTTGGGAAAGAATTTTGCTTGTCTGAAATAGTTGATTTGATTGATAAAAAATTGGTTATGCCAGTGGATGCTTTCGACAACGGTATTGATTTGTATAAAAATAATTTTGAAAACATTTTTCCTTATACGATAGATGATGTTTTATCTATTTTTTCTCCAACATCGTTGGAAAATACAAATAAAGACGAGCAGTTTTTAAAAGCAGTTGTTTTGGGTAAAGAAATTTTAAGAAGAGAAATAAAAAAAGTTGGTGATCGAATAGAAATTACGAAAATAATTCAGAATTTTTATAAAAATAGTTCAGACAAAAGACTGGTAATTATTGATAAACCGAAAGTTTCTAGATACGAAGTCTGGAATGCGTTGCAAGATTTTCCAGAGCCTCTTTTTGTGGCGTATGGAGACAATGATGGTTGGGCAGTTGTTGCTATAAAAAAAGAAAAAAATAGTTTTGGAAACAGAAAAGATTTTCCAAAGAGCTGGGGAGGATTAAGAGATAAGGAATTACAAGATATAACGGGGGAAAAAGATGCAGTATTTTGTCATAATGATTTATTTTTTCTAGTTACGAATTCCAAAGAAGCAGCTATCAAATTGGCGCAGATTGCGGTAGAATCATAAAATGGCATTTATTGATGAAATGAAAATAGAAGCGTCTGCAGGACGCGGGGGGGACGGCGTGGTGCGCTGGAGGCAAGAGAAGTTTATACCGAAAGGAGGCCCGGCGGGAGGAGATGCCGGGCGTGGCGGGGATTTTTACGTGCGGGCAGTCCGGGACGTGCATATACTTTCCAAATACAAAGCGAAGAAAATTTTCGAAGCTTCGCGTGGGGAAGACGGCAACAATAAAAGTTTGCATGGTAAAAATGGGGAAGATTTTGTTTTGGAATTGCCGGTGGGTTCCATCATTACCAATATCAATACCGAAGAAAGTTGGCAACTCGAAAAAGAAGGACAGAAAATTTTACTTTTGAAAGGCGGGTATGGAGGCTTTGGCAATGAACATTTCAAGAGTTCTACAAACACGACTCCGAAAGAATGGCGTCCCGGGGCGGAAGGCGAAAAAGGAACTTTCAAAATAGAGTTGGAACTTTTTGCCGATATTGGATTGATTGGCTTGCCTAATGCGGGGAAATCTTCACTTTTAAATACGCTCACTAATGCGGACGCTAAAGTCGGGGATTATGCTTTTACTACACTTGATCCAAACTTGGGCGATTTTTACGGTTATATCATTGCCGACATTCCGGGAATTATTGAAGGCGCATCCGAGGGCAAAGGTCTTGGCGTGAAATTCTTAAGGCACATTAAGCGCACGAAAATGCTCGCGCATTTGATATCATTTGAAAATTTATCAAAAGGAAGCACTGGCATGATGAAAGTTTATAAAGAGATTCGCAAGGAGCTTGTGAAGTATGACAAAAAATTAAATTTGGGCGATGATGGACTATCAGAAAAAGAAGAAATAATAATTTTGACTAAAGCTGACTTCGTCGAAGACCAAAAAATAATAGACAAGAAAGTCGCCGAATTCAAAAAATTGGATAAAAAAGTTTTTGTTTTATCATTGTTTGATGATAAAATGGTAAAAAAGTTTAGAGATGAATTGGTGAAGATTTTAAAGAAGAAATAAATTATAAAAATGGCAAATAAATATTATCCGACAATTGGTTTGGAAATACATGCGGAATTGAAAACGCAGACAAAAATGTTCTGTGGCTGCAAGAACGATCCGGATGAAGAAAAACCAAACGTAAATATTTGTCCGGTTTGCATGGCGCATCCTGGAGCTTTGCCTGTGCCGAATAAAAAGGCTATAGAGAACGTGATTAAAGTCGGTCTGGCTATTGGTGGTAACATTGCCGACTTTTCCGAATTTGACCGCAAGAATTACTTTTATCCTGACATTCCGAAGGGCTATCAAATTTCACAATATAAATTTCCAATAGTTTCTGGCGGACATTTGGCTGGGATGGACGTTACCCGCGTGCATTTAGAAGAAGATACTGCGAATAATAAACATTTTGAAAATTATTCTTTGATAGATTTTAATCGTGGTGGGGTGCCTTTGATGGAGCTCGTGACTGAACCGCACACGCGCGAGAGCGCGGAAGAAGTTGCAAAACTTGCTTCAAATTTTGGGAAAGAACTCCAGTTGGTGCTTTGGTACTTGGGCGTGTCCGAAGCGAATATGGAAAAGGGTGAGATGCGCGTGGAGGCGAATATTTCCGTATCAAAAGACCAGAAAGTTCTTGGCACAAAGGTGGAAGTGAAAAACTTAAATTCCTTTAAAGCCGTCGAGCGTGCCATTCTTTTTGAAGTAGACAGAATGACCAAACTCTGGGAAGAAGGCAAAGAAATGGAAATAGTGCAGGAGACGCGTGGCTGGGACGAAGGTAAACAGAAAACATTTTCGCAGAGAAAAAAGGAGGGTAGCGCGGACTATAGATATTTCCCGGATCCAGACCTGCCGAAAATGAAGCTACATGAAGCTTTTGATTTGGAGAAAATGAAAAAAGAATTGCCCGAGTTACCAGCGCAAAAACGCGAGAGGTATCAGAAAGATTTCGGAATAAAAAGTGAAGATATAGAGGTGTACATAAATGACCCCATCTTAGGTGCTTGGTTTGAAGATGTGGCAAAAATCTTGAAAGATATGGAAAAAATAAAAATAGCTTCAAACTACGTGACTTCTGATTACATTGGTTTAAAGAAAAATCTTGCGGAAGCAAGGCTTCCGCAGAATACAAATTTTGCAGAACTAATAAACTTGGTCACCGAAGGTAAAATTTCCTCCCGCGCAGCTAAGGATATTTTGGCATTGATTGTCGTAAACGATGAATCACCTTTAAAAATTGCCACAGACAAAAATTTATTGCAAAGCAACGACGAAGGCGCGCTAAAGGCCATCGTGCAGAAAGCCATAGATGAAAATCCGGAAGTGGTTGCGGCGTACAAAGGTGGAAAAGAAAATGCCATTATGTCTCTCGTTGGAAAAATCATAAAGGAATCGAACGGTTCCGCGAATCCCCAAATTGTTATAAAACTTTTGAAAGAGATGTTATAATGTAGGGATGAAAACCCTCAGAGAATATATAAAAGAAGCGGAAGAAAAAGGCGTAGCCATTGGGCACTTTAATATTTCAAATCTAGAAGGATTTCATGGTGTTTATTCTGCGGCAAAAAAATTAAATGTGCCGGTAATCATCGGGCTCTCCGAAGGCGAAGAAGATTTCGTTGGCCGAGATGAAGCTGTCGGGATGATAAAAGAAATTCGAGAAAAAGAAAACTTCCCTATTTTTCTGAATGCAGACCATCATTATAGTTTTGAACGGGTGAAGCTTGCCATTGATGCAGGCTTTGATTCTGCTATATTTGACGGCGCAAAATTGAGTTTTGAAGAAAATGTAAAGATTACCAAAGAGTGCGTGGATTATGCCAGAAGTGTAGGCAGAGATGTGCTTCTCGAAGCCGAGCTAGGCTTTATCGGTTCCGGTTCAAATATAAAAGACACCATACCCGAAGGTGCCGGAGTTTTGACCAAACCCGAAGACGCGAAGAAATTTGTGGAGTTGACTGGCATAGATATGCTCGCGCCATCAGTTGGTAGTATTCATGGGATGATAAAAAGCGGTAAGCCGCATATCAATGGAGAGCTGGTGGCTGAAATTAAAAAAGCCACAGGAATGCCCTTGGTATTGCATGGCGGTTCCGGTCTTCGCGATGAAGACTTTACAAATGCCATAAAGGGCGGAATCTCAATTATTCATATTAGTACGGAAATAAGATTGGCGTATGATGAAGCATTAAAAAAATCTTTCCTGGATAATCCACAAGAAACCACGCCGTATAAAATTCTCCAACCGGCAGTGGACGCGATAGAAAAAATAGTGGAAAATAGATTGAAACTTTTTAATGGAATAAAATAGTATTCAAAAAATTTGAAAGAAGAAATACTAAAATTTTTCAAAGGGGATGCTGAGGATGGGGAGGAGACACTTCTCAAATATTCTCACGATGCAAGTTTATTGGAAGTGAAACCCAAATTGGTGCTTTTTCCAAAAAACAGTAAGGATGTGAAAAATTTAGTGAAGTGGGTAAGTGAAAATTCTGCTAGGCAAGACCTAGCAGGTTTATCTATCACTGCTCGATGTGCAGGGACGGATATGTCCGGCGGGGCAATTGGGGAATCCATTATTTTGGATTTCACCCGGTATATGAACCAATTGATTGGCGGGCCTTTACCTTTGGATAATTTGTCTTCTGTCGGCAAGAAGAGAGTTGTGAGAGATTATACGACAGCCAATTATCCTATCGTTCCATCTTATATTTCTGTACAGCCCGGTATGTTTTATCGTGACTTTGAAAAAATAACTTTAGAAAAGGGGTTGATTTTACCTTGTTATACAGCTTCCAAAAGCATAAACGCAATGGGTGGGATGTTCGGTAACAATTCTGCTGGAGAGAGGACTTTGAAATACGGCAAAACTGAAGATTATATTTTGTCTTCCAAAGTTATTTTTTCTGACGGGAATGAATACGAAGTAAAACCGCTGAATAAAAATGAATTAGATAAAAAAATGGCGCAAGGGGATTTCGAAGGCAATGTTTATAAAAATATTTTTGATTTGATAAATAAAAATGAAGAGGAAATAAAATTAGCAAAGCCAAATGTGCACAAAAATTCAGCGGGATATTATATTTGGAATGTGATAAGGCCGGAGCAGAAGGAGAATTTTTTGGCTTTACTCCAGCCTTCGGCTGGAACCTTCCGCCAGCAAAATTTTTCTTCTGTTCCGGCCACGCAGAATTCTTTTGTTTTTGATCTGAATAAGCTTCTTGTTGGTTCGCAGGGGACTCTGGGTATTGCCACAGAAATTACTTTCAGGTTGATACCGGAGAATAAAAATTCCAAACTAGTGGCTATTTTTATGAATGATTTGACGCCGCTCGGTCGGCTGGTAGATGAAATTCTAACTCTTAATCCGGAAACGCTTGAGACCTATGACGACAAGACGATAAGGTTGGCAGTAAAGTTTTTTCCAGACTTTTTAAAAAACAAAGGACCTTTCGGATTATTTAAATTAATGTGGAGCTTTTTACCGGAATTTTTTATGTTTCTGACGGGTGGTTTTCCAAAACTGATTATTCTGGCAGAATTTGCCGGCGATAATGAAAAAATTGTCCAAGATAAATGCTTGACGTTGGTGGAAAAAATAAAAGACTTTAAATTAAAAACTCATATTACGAAATCGCAAGCGGAGGCGGATAAATACTGGGATATCCGCCGAGAAAGCTTCACTCTCTTGCGTAAGCACGTGAAGGGCATGCGCACGGCGCCATTTATAGACGATATCATTGTCCGCCCGGAATTCTTGCCGAAGTTTTTGCCGGAACTAAATCAAATTTTAAATAAATATGAAAAATTCTTAACCTTCACTCTGGCTGGCCACGCTGGTGACGGCAATTTCCACATCATTCCATTGATGGATTTTAAACGTCCTGACACGGCGCAAATAATCATAGAGCTAGGGGAAAAGGTTTACGACTTGGCGTTGCGATACCACGGCTCTATCACAGCCGAACATAACGACGGCCTCATCCGCACGCCGTATTTGCGCAAGATGTATGGAGACAAAATCATTGAAATTTTTACAAAAATCAAGGAAATTTTTGACGCAAAAAACATTTTCAATCCCGGCAAAAAAATTGCCACTAAATTTCAAGGTGGTACCAAGGAATACATCCGGACGCATATAGCCGAAGAACACGAGGCAAACCACAGGGTTTAGAATTGCATTTTTAAATTTTTTCTGTATACTATCTCTATGTTTGCAATTAAAGCTAAAAAGAGAAGTACAGGCGAAAAGTTGGATGTTTTGCGAAAAGGGGGAGAAATCCCTGCTGTTTTTTATGGGGCAGGCAAGACCACGACCTCTATTTCTATCGGGACGGTTGAATTCAAGAAAATTTGGCGGGATGCCGGAGAGTCTTCCGCAGTAAAAGTTACCATGCCGGACGGAACCATAGATGCTCTTATCCATGTCGTGCAAGTTGACCCTGTGACTGATGAGCCCATCCATGTGGATTTTTTGGCGATAGATATGAAAAAGAAAATTAAAGTTAAAGTACCTTTGTCTTTTGAAGGTATTTCCAATGCAGTTAAAAGCGGAATCGGAAATTTGGTTAAAGTTCTGCATGAAGTTGAAATTGAAGCCCTTCCAGCCGATTTACCACATAACCTCGTCGTTGATATTTCCAAATTGGAAACATTGAAAGATCAGGTTTTCGTTTCTGATATAAAAATTCCGACCGGAGTCACAGTTATAAATGGTCCCGCTGAAGTGGTGGCATCTATTATCGAACAAGTCGAAGAAAAAGAAGAAGTGGCTGCACCAGTTGACCTGTCCGCAATTGAAGTTGAAAAGAAAGGCAAGGCTGTCGAAGAAGGTGTCGAAGGCGCCGAAGTTGCTGCTCCTGCCAAAGAAGAGAAAACAGAGAAAAAATAAGAATAAATAAATTTTTGGTGTATAATTAAGTCATGACGAAAGTTATGGCTTTTTTTGTTGTGATAGCTTTATTTTTTGCACCCATTTTTGGCTTTTTCGATGTACAAAAAGTACGCGCTGATTTTGATTGTCTGACACTCACCACATCTTCTAGCCCATCAGATAAAGCCTATTGCCAGGATCAATTGAATCAAATAGAAGCGCAACTTAATAGTTTGTTGGTGTTGCAGGCAGATCAGAAAAAACAAACAGGCACCCTGAAGGGCGACGTGGATTATTTAACCAGCCAGATTAATGCCTTAAAGGCAAAAATAAAAGCTCGGGCACTCGTAATTGCCCAGTTGAAGGTGGATATAATAGATAAAACAAACACAATCATTTCTCTCTCTAGTAAGATTGACCGCGAGCACGAATCGCTAGCTCAGCTGTTGCGAAACACAAACGAATTCGACAATGACAATCTTGTAAATCTGATTCTTTCCGATAACAGTATCTCGGATTTTTACAGCGACTTGGAATCTTATAACACTATCAAGCAATCCATAAAAGCTTCGGTGGATGTTATAAACGGAGTGAAGACGCAGACAGAGGTTGTGAAAAGCGATCTTGAGAAAAAGCAAAATGCAGAAACTGACGCCAAGGCGGAATTGGAAAGTGCTCAACAAACTGTCGCCAAATCCGAAGCGGACAAGCAACAGCTTTTAAATATTTCCAAACAAAAAGAAGCAACCTATCAACAACTTGCGGCGCAGAAGAAGGCTCAAGCTGATAAAATTAGGAGTGCTCTTTTTAGCCTTGCTGGTATTTCTACAAAAATTGATTTTGGAACTGCGCTTGGTTATGCAAATGAAGTACAAAATAAGCTCGGCGTTGATCCAGCTTTTTTACTGGCTATCATCACTCAAGAAAGTAATTTGGGCTCAAATGTTGGGCAATGCTATTTGACGAATCCGGATACGGGCGCAGGGGTCGGGAAAAATACCGGTACACCGTTTACCAACGTAATGCATCCGACGCGCGATGTGCCGGTATTTTTAAGCATCACAAGCGACTTGCAATTTAATGCTTATCAAACAGCCGTTTCTTGTCCGATTGGCGGTTATGGTTATGGCGGCGCAATGGGGCCGGCGCAATTTATTCCTTCAACTTGGAAACTTTTTGCCGATCGTTTGAAAACTATTTTGGGCTACGAAGCCAATCCATGGTCGCCACGCGATGCTTTTATGGCTTCGGGAATGTACCTCTCTGATTTGGGAGCGGTAGGCACAAGTGCTAGCGCGCAAAACAGAGCGGCCTGCAAGTATTATGGTTCCGGAGGTTCGTCTTGTTCTTATAGCCGAAGCGTAATGAAATTGAAATCGAGTATTCAAGGCAACATAGACTTGCTTTCGGGCTAAAATTGTGATAACATAACGGATATGAAAAAAGGCATACACCCAAAATATGATTTAAAAACAAAAGCTACTTGCGCTTGCGGGGCGGTTTTTGAAGTTGGCTCCACGATGCCGGAAATCAGAATGGAAATTTGCAGCCAATGCCATCCATTCTTTACCGGAAATGAAAAAATAATGGACACTGCCGGACGCGTAGAAAGATTCAACAAGCGTAAAGCCGCAACTGTAAAAGCGAAGAAATAGATGTTAGACCTAGAAGAATTAAAGAAAGACCACAACACCAGCTACCTAGCGGGTATTTTGGAGCGGCTGAATCGCGAAGAAGCGGAGGTGCGCGAGATGCTGGCGAGTGACGATAGTCTCCATGAAATGGCGGCCAAAGAATTGAAATCTCTGCAAGAAGAAAGAGAAAGGATTGAAAAACAAATTCAAGATATTCTTGATAAAGATAAAGAGGCGGAAGAGTTTCCAAATGAAATAGTACTCGAAGTGCGAGCCGGCGCCGGTGGAGACGAAGCTAGCCTTTTTGCTTGGGAGCTTGCGCACATGTATGAAAAATTTGCCGAGGCACAGGGTTGGCAATGGAAAACAAACTATGAATCCAAGAGCGACTTGAATGGATACAAGGAAGCGAGCTTCGAAATAAAAGGTAAGGATGTTTTTAAAAAGCTCCGTTACGAGACAGGCGTGCATCGAGTGCAGAGAATTCCGGCGACGGAAAAAAACGGACGCGTACACACTTCCACGGCTTCCGTAGCCGTGCTTCCAATCAAAAAGAAAATAACTTTCCAAATAAACCCTGCGGAGTTCGAAATGGAATATTCCCGTTCGGGCGGAAAGGGTGGGCAAAATGTGAACAAAGTTGAGACGGCTGTGCGCATCATCCACGTGCCGACTGGCCTGGATGTTCGCTCCACCAATGAACGCAGCCAGCTGGCAAACCGCGAAAAGGCCATGATGATTCTGACGGCCAAGCTTCAGCAACTGGAAGAAGAAAAAGATGCAAAAAAGTATGGCGATGTTCGCAAGAATCAAATTGGCACCGGCGACCGTTCAGAAAAAATCCGCACCTATAATTTCTCACAAGACCGGGTGACGGATCACCGCATCAAAAAATCTTGGCACAATCTGCCGAAAATTATGGAAGGAGATATAGAACCAATAATTGAAGCCATAAATTCAGGAGTAGTTGGGGATGAAGAGGAATAACAATAAAGTTATCCACACAATTCCAGTAAACTCTTTTTATTATTTTTATAATTATAGTATAATTATTCTTATTATAATAAAATCAATAAAGTTTTCTTACAAAACATAAAGTTTTCTTACAAAACCATGAAAAAGATATTAGTTCTCGTATTTCTTCTTGCCTTTTTTGGTCTGACCAGCGTAGCCTTAGCTTCCCTCACCTTCAGTAACACAGGTATAACCGGAGATACATCTTTTAATACATTAACTATTCCAGGNNCAGGTATCTCTACAAGTGGTTGCCTCACTATTAATTCCTCTGGTGTAGTTAGCAGTACAGGAGTAGCCTGTGGCACAGGCGGCAGTACCACCTGGGGTTCCATAACAGGCACTCTTTCTTCCCAATCTGATTTAAATACAGCCTTAAATGGCAAACAAGGCATCCTTACTTTGACCACCACAGGCACAAGCGGTGCCGCCACGCTCATAGGTAATACCCTAAACATTCCTCAATACACCGGAGGTACAGGCACAGTCACTTCTATCTCTATTGCTTCCGCTAACGGCTTTGCTGGAACATCAAACGGGGGAACCACTCCAACTCTTACCATTTCAACTTCAGTTTCCGGTATTCTGAAAGGTAATGGTACAGCTATATCCGGAGCTACCTTAGGTACTGACTATTCCTTGGGAACTGCACTCTTGTCTACGGGCATACTAAAGAGCACGACTACGACGGGAACATTAAGTATAGCTGTGGCTGGAGATTTTCCAACCTTAAATCAAAACACAACTGGGTATTCTTCAGCTTTGANNTACCACAGTCGATGTTTCAACTGCTACTGCTCCGACGAGTGGACAGGTTTTGACAGCGACCTCTGGAACTGCGGCGACTTGGCAGACGCCAACGAGCTCTTCTTCTGCTAATGCATTTTTAACAGTTACAGACGGATCTCCAATTACTTGGAATGTTGGAACCATACCCAACGGGATTGTAGTTCTTAACCATACCACTGCAACGCGGGCCTTGAATCTATCTGGGCTTACTAATGGGGGATATTATGCGCTTGCTATTCAGCAAGATAATACTGGTGGTGCAGCGATGACTTTAGGCACTGGCTGCATTTGGAAGATTGGAGGCAGTGGCAACGGATCTATAAGCTTAAGTGCTACTGCGAATACAACTGATATTTTAGTGCTTACATATGATGGAACAAATTGCTATGCGAATATTCAAACCAATTTTAATTAGTGCTCTATCATTGGCGCTTGGATTCGGATTTGGTCCGCAAATGTTTTGGTTGATTAACCGGCCTGTTTTTCCGTATACTTACCAGCGTCAAATTACGGTGAATAATTCGAGTGGAGGAGTTATCGCGACTGGATACTCAGTGTCTTACACTTTTGACCATGCCGCTTTAGTGGCGGCTGGTAAGTCACTAGCATCGGGCGCGGATGTGAGAGTTTATTACTATAATGGTTCGACATTCGCGGAGATTAATCGAGCAATCGATCTTTCTGCTGGATGGAACACGAGCACCACTAAAATTTGGTTTTCGACTCAGGCCAGCATAGCCAATAGTGGAACGGATAACCACTACTATTTATATTATGGAAAGTCCAATATGACAATCCCGACGTACGACTGGCATAATATTACGGCTCTGTCCGCGGCCCTTCAACAGTCACAGGCAGCAGCCTATACCGCCATCGGAGCTTGCCGTCACCAGTTCACCTCAGATGCCACCGCCTTTTGGTACGCAGGAACCACCTACCCTTGGTCCTTTGCCTCGGACACGTGGCTCGCGATGACATCAGTCCCCGAGCAGTTTTCAGCAGATCAGATCAATAACATTGTTGTTAAGTTTGTGGCGGCCAAAAATGGAAACGGGGAATTGCCAATGGCGCTGAACGCCGATGCCACCGCCAACACGTTCTATTCCGCGGCCGACGGCAACCACGTTTACGCCACGGGAGATGCGATCTGGACGATTCCGCAAATGGCCTTGCTGGCGTACCAGAAGAACGGTAGCTTGACCACGTTCAACTCCGTGTCTAGCTCGCTTAAAGCAGCCCTTCAGCGCATCCCGCGCGACGTGACGAGTCATCTCGTATACGTGCCGGCAGGGACAACATTTGTCCCTTGGGGATTTGAAGAGAATGTGAACTTCGACTCTGAGCAGGTATTGATGGGGTCGCTGTATTTCTACCAATCGGCCAAAGCCATGAAGACACTTTACGCGGCTGCTGGGGACACGACTAACGCTTCACTCTTCGACGGCTATATGACGGACATCGCCGCCAGTTTGGATGCTGCCTTCTGGAGCGCCACTGATGGGATGTATCACGCGGCCACGGGTTCATACAATAATCAGATTGACGGGTATGGCTCGGCGTTCGCGGTGTCGCTTGGGCTCGCTCCGACGCACGCCACTGCAATCTCCACCTATCTAGCAAGTCACTACTCCAGCATGACCTACCAAGGCTTCTGGCGGATTTCGAACGTCAATTGGCAGCGCCAAATGGGTTACTGGGCCGACCAGCCGGGGTTCTATATCGATGGGTATTGGAGCATCTGGAACAATATAATTCTCTCGACTGTCGCGCTCACCAGCCCGAGTACTGCGCAGACCGCTATCGCGGATTTTATCTCTGGGACCGACCTGGCCCATGAGTGGTACAACATCGACCATAGTTCAGGTGGGTCAGGCACTGCGAGCCTATCAGGACCGGCCGGCTCTTATGCCTTCGTGGAAGCTAATCCGAGTCTATTCGTGGGTACGGGTACGACTCCTACGGCGGACTACAGTGGAATTTTTGCTTTGTGGGATGACCTGCACACGTTTTCCTCCGCCTGGTCGGCGTCACAGGGAACGTGGTCAAATAAACCAGACAGCAGTGGTGTGCTGCAGCAGACCTCTATTGTCACTGGGTCTCCCGCCGCTGACGTAAAATTAGTGCGTGATGTTGGTCTTTCGGACGGGCTGTTGCTTCAAGTTGATTTTTTAGCTAATTCCTATAACGATACAGGGAATATGGGGCCGGGAGCATGCATCTCCAGTCTCGACGCAGGTACAAGTTCGCGGGGATATTGTTTTGCCACACAGTCCAGTAACCGGACTCAAATGCAAATCTTGAATGAAAGAATTGCTTGGGGTGACGCATTTAGTTTCCCCACTACTACTGGGGTTTGGTATCGAGAACAGATTGCCAGATCTGGTTCAACAATCTATGCAAAGATTTGGGTACGTGGAGATGCTGAACCTGCTTGGCAAACCACATATACTCAATCGACCAACTTGGCATACACGGGAGTGAGTCTGCATGCTGGGAACTCTCCCTCAGAATTCGACAACCTTCTGGTGCGAAAGTTTACACCCACGGAACCAACCACGTCAGCCGGTTCAGAAGTAGCGACGCACGGACGGCAGGCACCTTAGTTGCTTTCCATTTCAGATATGTTATTATTATTTTGTAGTATTCTCATTTAGCGAAAAGAGTTTCTACGCTCCGATTTCGGTTGGAGTTTATAAATAGTTTTTTGTCCTTTTTCGTAAAAAAGGAAGAAGTAAAGTTATGGCTACAAAGCTATATGTAGGGGGATTACCTTACAGTACCCAAGAGGATGCTCTCAAAGAGCTCTTCGCACAAGCTGGAAACGTTGTTTCCGCTGTGATTATTATGGACAAGATGTCCGGTCGTTCAAAAGGTTTTGGATTCGTAGAAATGTCATCGCAAGATGAGGCTGCAAAAGCTATTTCTATGTTCAACGAACAAGAATTTGAAGGACGCAAATTGACTGTCAACGAAGCTCGCCCAATGGAAGCTCGCCCACCTAGAACAGGTGGCAACGACCGAGGCGGATACAGTGGCGGAGGACGCCGAGAATACTAATTAAATTTTTATTCTAAAAACAGCCCCGACCGTAAGGTCGGGGCTGTTTGCGTCTGAAGGTTATTTTTGTTATATTCATATAAGTATTTTGAGCGTGTAGTTCGGTATAGGACGTTACGGGGTTGATGTTTAAAAATATTGTTTGAGCGTGTAGTTCAGTGGTAGAACGCTGTCCTGATAAGACAGAGGTCGATGGTTCGATCCCATCCACGCTCACAAGTCAATTTTAATTTATAAACATGAGTGAAGGACCACCACTAAATCCAAATATTGTAGGACCAAATAAATCTCCAGAGAGAAATGAGAAAATTAACCTAGAAATTTTAATTGCGGATGACTCTCTAATTATAAGACGACTTTTAGAGGATATGCTTGGTCAAAGATATACTTCGGTTGGAAGTGTGGAGAATGGTGCAGATTTAGTTAAAAGACTTTCAACTCACAGTAACAATATTGGTATTGCAATTACAGATTTTTCAATGCCACCTGGGATAGATGGAATTGAGGCAATAAAAACAATTCGTGACGCTGGTAATACCATGCCCATCATTATGCTTACGGGAGAAGATTCAAGTGTTTTCAAATTTATAAAATCAAAAGTTGAAGCATTTTCCAACACTGTTTGTTTAAGTAAGCCATTCAACGAAGAGGAATTGTATGCCACCATAGACAGATTGACCAAAAAGCCAGAATCCGCGAAATAAAATAAATTTGCATCCAAGATATATTTATATTATTATAGGAGAAAGGCACGAAGCCTTTTCTTTTTGTGGAAAATGATAAGCAAAATTTGAATAATAATGGTCCTTGGTGGAAACCAGCAATGCAGATTTTCAGTGAGGTTTCTACTTGGATTGCGGTGCCTATAATAGTGGCTCTTATCGCGGGCAAGGCTCTGGATAGGCACTATGGAACGCAACCCGTTATATTCTTGATTTTTGCCGGGCTTGGTTTTCTGGTCACATGTTTTGGTATGTATCGAGTAGTGAAAAATTATATGAAGAAAATACAACCCCCTGAATCCCCCTTATCAGGGGGACAAGGGTCTTCCTCCCTTGATAAGGGGAGGACCGAGGAGGGGTTGAATCAAAAATAATATGACAGAAAAAATATCAGAAAAAATTACGCTTTTCGCAGAACCCATACACCATTTTGGAAGTTTTGCTGTCACAAATTCACTGCTGACCAGCTGGGTGGCAGTTCTTGTTATAATTATTCTAGCTCTTGTTTTGCGCTCCAAACTCAAAACAGTTCCCGGCAAGTTGCAAAATATTTTTGAAATGATTTTAGAGGGGGCACTGGGAATGTGTGATCAGGTTACGAACGACAGAGCTCTGTCGATGAAAATTTTCCCGATTGCCATCACGGTTTTCTTTTTCATCTTAGTGTCCAACTGGCTCGGCTT
>PMIU01000045.1 GCA_003157195.1 Candidatus Nomurabacteria bacterium | reverse complement strand
ATGACTAAAATCCGCAAACAAGCCGAACGTTTCGGAGCGGAAATCATTGAAAGCGATTTCACTCAAGGAGATTTCTCTAAAACTCCTTTTAAAATTATAGCGGGTGAAAAAGAATATATCGGTAAGACAATAATTATTGCCACAGGTGCCAACGCCAAATGGCTTGGAGTTAAGGGCGAACAGGAAAAAATCGGACACGGAGTTTCGGTTTGTGCTCCCTGTGACGGATTTTTCTTTAAGAATAAAAATATAATTGTGGCCGGAGGAGGGGACAGCGCCATGGAAGAAGCGATGGTTTTAACCGGTTTTGCCTCTCAGGTTACGATAGTACATAGACGTGAAGAATTGCGGGCCAGTGAAATCATGCAGAAAAAAGTCAAAGAAAATCCAAAAATAAAATTGATGCTCAATTCCGAAATTGTTGAAATTTTAGGTGAAGCAAAAGTGACGGGAGTAAAAATTAAAAATAACAAGACCAATCAAGTTTCGGAGATGCCGATCGACGGAATTTTTGTGGCTATCGGACACACCCCAAATTCCAAAATTTTCAAAGGAATTGAAGTTGACAACGAAGGCTATATCAAAGTCTTTGAACATTCCAAAACAAATATTCCCGGAGTCTTCGTGGCAGGGGACGTTCACGACAAGCATTATCAGCAGGCGATCACCGCGGCCGGTTTTGGTGCCCAAGCAGCACTGGAAGCAGAACACTGGCTGGAGGCGGTTGAATAAATATGGCAGAAACAGACGGAAACAGCGAAGTCAAGAATAATTCGGAGAAGTTTTTAGAAAAAGTTAAGTTTGAAGCAAGGACAAATTGGGGCCCAAAGGGCCTTGAATATTCGGAAAACAAAGACGCAGCAATAGATCTAATGACTCAAATTATATCTAGAAATAATTCCGTTAGATTTTTTCATTTCGACGAAAAAAAACATACTCCTGTATTTTTAATCCCTCTTTCTTCTATTACCTATCCGCCTCTGTCTCCTAAATTCGATAAGCAAGATACAGCTATGCTTATAGACATTACATCGCGGAATACCGATCACTTCAAAAGGGATGCGACTTTTCCTAATCTTATTGTAATGTCTAAAGAAGATACAAACGATTTTGTTAATGCGGCAAAAGAAGATCCGACAATCCCATTTTCATTATTAAGAAAATTGAACAACGGTCCGTTCAAAAGGGAAGCCGGAGATGCGGCCAAAATTGATCCCGGAACTCACCTTGAGTTTTTCCACGAAAACGGAACTACCTCTTTAAGTAAGGCTTTTCCTCCGGAATTTAACCCCAATCCCGCATAGACAAAATCTGCTATTGACAGGAAAATGTGGCTATGTTAAGATAGCAAATACTCGCTGTAAGGCGAGACTAATAGTTTATGATGAGATTTTTTCAAGATATAGAAGTTGCATTCAACAGCGTACTTTTATTGTCTTCGTAAAAAGGTTTTTCTTCATAAAATAGTTTTTTGATAAATTAGTTTCTTTGTGGATTTGACCAAGTCAGACTTGGTTTGATAGTTTTAACCGGGCCTGTAGCACAGTTGGCTAATGCGCTTCATTTGCAATGAAGAGATCACCGGTTCGAATCCGGTCAGGTCCACCCTTCGCTCAATTAGGTAAATTGAGCTACGGAGTGGCAGGCCGCTTCTAGAAATTGCACATTATAAAATTTAGAAAAGAAGGGTGTCCCGAAAGAAGCTCTTCAGAGCGAAGTGGGACAAGTTTAGTAGTTGGTTTTTGGTCTTTCGGTCTGCAGAAGTTCTCTGCCCAAAGACCAGAAACTAGCGACTAAACGATTTTGGCTCTTTGACAAGTGAGGAGAAGAATTCATTCAATTATTTCCGTGTAAACGGGAATTGTTGTCTGAAATTAATTTTTACCCCGATTTAATCGGGATTAAAATCTACTCATAATGCCGATAATGAATGCCTAGGAGATTTTGGCCGAGGAAGGACGTATACGGCGACGATACTCGTTGGGGAGGTGCCATAAACCTTTGATCCAGCGGTTTCCGAATGGAGCAATCCAGTCCCGATTTTCGGGATTAGCCAATTTTAAAGATAGAGCCGCAAGGCTTTATATAGAAATTGGCGGGGCACGGCGCGAACCGAAACATCCAAGTAGCGCCAGGAAGATAAATCATTAGAGATTCCGTTAGTAGCGGCGAGCGAAAACGGAATAGTCTAAACCACCGTGCATAGCACAAGGAATGTCACCAATAAGTACCAATGTACCAATAAGTACAAATGAACACCAATTAAAGAATTTGGCATTTGTATTTATTTGACATTGGTATTTATTTTGTCATTCATGCGCTGTGCATGATGGGGTTGCAGGAGCCCAATGTGGGACTCGCATTTGATAGTGGAATAGCCTGGAATGGCTAATCACAGAGAGTGAAAATCTCGTACACAAAATCAAATACGACCCTAGGGATTTCCTAAGTACTACGGAGCACATACTCTGTAGGAATCGGGAGGAACCATCCCCCAAGACTAAATAAGATAAGAGAG
>PMIU01000012.1 GCA_003157195.1 Candidatus Nomurabacteria bacterium | reverse complement strand
GAGAATCTATATCGAAAACCGCGATTATCAGGTCATTATAGACAAGCGGAAAGACCGCCTCGCTCCTGACCTTTGAATCACAACAGATATATCCAGGGAACTTCTAAACATCGTCGATATACATAGGTTTTTTGGCGGCATAACAAGTTCCAACAACCCCTTTTCCGGGTTTGATCTGGACGCACGCGGGGGAGCCTTGAAACGGGCCAAGATTCAAAACGTTGTCCTTTTCATCATAAACATAAAGTCCCACCCAAGAACCCTCGCCTAAATTCTGTTTGACCAAGGCCAAGGAGTTCAAAAGCTTTGAAAGTAGGCTTCCCTTGCCATCTAAAGTTGATTTGATGCTCAATATAATGTCATTTTCCATGGCTTCATAATAAACGGAAACGGGACGAAATGCATTTGTGACTCTATATAAAAATTGAAATGAACAAACAAACGGAAGAATCAAAATTCAATGAATTATTATCCTACTTATCATTATTGATCCAGGAAACGATATACCCTTATGGTCACCAAGCTAAAGGCATTTACAAAGCAACAAATTTAAATAAAGAAATTTATGATTGTTTCCATTTAACCATAACGTTGATAGAAAAACTTCCGAATGATGAAAATACGAGTTTGAGAAAGGAGACCATACTCAAAAACCTATCAAATATAATTTGTACAAAAATATCTATTAATTTAGATACGTATTTTTTGGAAAAATCAAAAAACGGGTTCTTTATATTAGATTATAAAATTTTTTCAAAAGACGTTTTCAACAAGGCACAGCAAATTATGCTATTAAAATAATAACGACTAAATCTTATGAATATTTAAAATATGATATGGCAGTTTAATATCTTAAGTGCTAAAACCTATTATATTTTATAATTAGCAAATAATTTAAGAGAGTGCTAATTTGTTTCTATTTGTTTTAAAAATTTGTATAGTTTTCAAATTCCTAATCTTTTTTTTCTAGCCGAATTTCTTTTGCAATAATAATATGGTTTTTTTCGGAATAAAAATTTTGAATATTATTCGAATTAGGATTTAAATATTTTTAAATTGTAATGAAAAATGTTCTTGTTTTGCCTTATTTTCGGGTCCGCTGATATAATTCATTTGGGTGAAATCATGAAATGCATCGAACTTCAAAAAGATTTCTATTTTGTTGGGGTCATCGACCATAGTCTTAGGGTATTCGACGTTTCGATTTTGACCGAATATGGGTCTTCTTATAACTCTTACCTTTTAAAGACGAAGGAAGGAATTGTTGTTTTTGAGGGAAGCAAGGCAGCTTTTACTGATGAATATATCGAACATCTTAAAACCATCGCCCCACTTGGCCAAATTAAGTATCTTTTTGTTTCTCACACCGAACCCGATCATTCGGGGGCCATCGATAAACTTCTTGATCTCAGTCCGGAAATCACTGTTGTGGCCTGTTTTGGGGCGCTGGCAAACTTATCCAACATCATTAGGAAACCTTTTAAAAAGATTCAGATGACCCCAGATGGGGAAATTATAATTGGGGGTTACACTTTTCATTTTGTTTCGGGTCTTCTTCTTCATTGGCCCGATGTCATGTTCACTTACATCAAAGAATTGAAGACTTTGATTAGCTGTGACGCTTTTGGCGCTCACTTCGCTTCTGAGGCAATTCTTCTCAGCAAAGAACCCAACAAATCAGACTATCAGAAAGCTCTTGAATATTATTTCGTCAATATCATGGGGCCTTTCGGAAATTACGTTACGCAAGCTTGCGACAAAGTCGAGAAACTGGACATTAAGATGATTTGCCCAGGGCATGGGCCAGTAGTGGACGAAGATATCAAAGGGATTATCGGCACTTATCGGCGCCTGGCCAAGCAATTTACTCCGATTAATGACCCCAAGCATGTGACCATCGTCTTTTCTTCGGCTTATGGTTATACGAGGGTTATGGCAGAATATCTTCGCGATAATTTCTTCAAAGCCGGGGAAACGGTATCTTATTTTGAGATATCTGCCTTGAATTATGAAAAGGTCCGCCCCGAAATCCTCAAGTGCATTTCTTCTTCTGGCCTGGTTCTTCTCGGATCTCCGACGATCGTGGGTGACGCCGTTTGTTTCTTCTACGATTTACTCTCCCGTGTTTATTGGACGATAGGACAGGGGAAGAAAGCTTCGGCCTTTGGGGATTTTGGATGGAGCGGAGAAGCCGTCAATAACCTTTCGGAAAGACTTGGCCAACTTCGGTTCACGGTCATTCCCGGTTTCCGCTGGACTTTTAAAATGGACGAAAAAGGGCTGAAGGAACTGGCAGAATATTTCGAANNATAGCTTTATTTGAGAATCGGAATTATTTTCTCCTGCCGCCCCGCCACGACGATTGGTTTTCTCTTTTTGATATAAACATTGGTTTCGCTTCTCATTCCGAAATCCGGGGCATAAATTCCAGGTTCCAAGGAAAAAGTTACGCCATCAACGACTTCTCGGGTGTCATGGGATTCGTAGTTGTCAATATTAACGCCAGGTCCGTGAGGGCTCACGTCCACTGCGATGTTATGTCCGGTTCGATGAATGAAATATTCGCCATATCCAGCTTCAGTGATGATCTTTCGGGAGACATCATCAACTTCATAACCCTCGACTCGCCGTTTCGGAAGTTCTAGGGATAAGAATTCAATGCAAGAATCAATGGCCTTGCGAAGAATTTGAAAGCGTTCTTCGTATTTGGAAGGGACTTTTTTTCCGACATATCCCATCCAAGTGATATCGGCATAAACCGCATCTGGTTTGTCCATCTTGGCCCACATATCAATTAGCACCAAATCTCCTTTGGAGATGACTGA
>PMIU01000098.1 GCA_003157195.1 Candidatus Nomurabacteria bacterium | reverse complement strand
GGCTTGCCGCGGGGTAATTGATTCAAAAAATAATATGACAAATTCTTTTGAAGACAAGCCAAAAATAATTCCAGAAAAATTAAAACCAAGATCTGGTTTGGAAATACTCACCTCGCAGGAGGCCGAGCATATTAAAGATATATTTCTTAATCGTATTATGAGATGGCATGAAGAAGTTAAACCCAATATCATTATTCTTACAGCTACTTCAGCCACTGCTTATGGATATTTAATAAAAAGGGCTTGGAGAGTTGCTTTTCCAGACGAAGAACAACCTATTTTTATGAACATTGATCTAAGGCATTTACGTAAAATTTCTGATAACTTAGCAGAAAATGTATTACCCGCCAAAAAAAGAATTAAAGAAAATGATAAAATTTTGATTTTCGATGAAGTTGGTCGTGACCCAGAAAGTACATTAGAAAATTCAAACTTAAAAAAAGTTACTGATATTAATAATATTCACGGTCGAGTTCTGCTTGAAGCTATTCGTTATCTTGAGACAATAGGCATTGCAAAAGAAAATCTTTGGGTAGATGATCCAAGTCTTGAGGCCAAACTTTACTCCATCGTGAAGCACGGTAGCCATGATGGTATTGTTTTCCGCAGTCCACTAAAAAAAGATAATAAGGATTTATCTAAACCGTCCAACAAAGAGCACAGAGAAATTTCACAGACTTTTATCGCAGATTTGGAATTTATTGGACAAAAAATCGGAGAACAGATTCGTGCTACTGCTTTTAAACAAGACTAGTTATTACCCTTTGAACATTATCCCAGGTTCGGAACCCCAAAACGATTAGCCCCCAACGGGGCTTTTTTGTTTTTAGTGGGTTAACTTTACTAATGTTGACAAAAAAATTAAAGAATCGTAGGGTAATCAACAAGTAGTACATCAAAAAAAGAAAGGAGAAAAATGAGTAGAACAGGACCGAGAGGGGCTAAAGCCATATGCTTTACCCCGTATTCACGAGTCACTGGGCCGAAAGTCCTAATCACTCTCACATTTGGAATAGTCGTAACATCCGGGAGGACGTACGGCTATTTTTGTTTTTGGATTAATTGTGCCTTTTATTTGAAATTCACCTTGCTATTTTGGAGTGGTGATATTAAAATATAGGTATGAAAAAAGATAATTTTGTTTTGCTTGTTTCTTTAATATTTTTAATAATTGGGGTCGTGCATATAGTTCGGTTGCTGGTAGGCTGGCAAGTTCAAATAGCCGGTTTTATGGTGCCAATGTGGATTTATTGGGTTGAAGCTATTGTTTTCTTAATCCTTTCNNTAATGAAAATAAATAAAGTAACCAAAACACTTTTATTAGTCTCGCTCGTGGCCGTTGTCTTAGATGTTGTCCGTCTCGACTTGTGGGGGACAGCGAACTTGCTTTATCTGATTTGGAATCTTTTTTTGGCTTGGATACCATATTTGATTTCTTTATATTTTATAAAAAAAGATATCTCCGCAAATCGTTTCATCGTGTATTTTATTTTTTGGATTTTATTTTTTCCCAATGCTCCGTATTTGGTGACCGATGTTCTACATATAGTTTCCAGTTTGCCGACACTCTTGTGGTATGACAGTTTGCTTTTATTTTTCTTCGGCTGGATTGGTCTCTTTTTGGGTATGTTATCTCTCTTTCACATTCATCAATACTTAAAGATGCATATGGGTCGTTTGTTTTCTGAACTCATTATTTTGGCAATTTGTTTTGTTTCGAGTTTCGGAGTCTATCTGGGTAGGTTTGAAAGATGGAACAGCTGGGACATATTTATCAGTCCACTCCATTTGATTAAAGACTCGTTTTACATTGGAACCGGTTTGGTGCATAATGGAACTCCACTCTCGTTTATATTTGTCTTTACGGTATTTATATATTGCATTTATAAGACTATATATGTTTTAGTTGTAGACAAACAGGAATAATGATACAATGTCATCAAGATTACTAATTAATAATATAAAAATATATGGCAAAAAGAGGAACCACACTTAGCCCAAAAAAGAAATCCAGGCGTTCACACAAGACCGCCAAGCGTTTAGCGGTCAAGAGGGTGATGCTCGCGAAAAAAGCGTCTAGAAAAAAATATAAATAATTATTATTAGAATTAAAGTTTTATTGCAATATGGAAATTAAAAAAATACTACATCTATCTTTTCTTTTTGTTGTTTTGTTTGGTTTTACTTCTTTGGCAGTTGCGTCGGTCACTATTAGTGGCACGAGTATTATTGGAACCGTCGGTTCTACTATAGACATCGGAGCAGGCAACACTCTATTGATGCAAACTCTTAACAACGGTCCCGTCACTATCGGTAGCGGTTTGGTTACTCTCGGAGGCAATTTAACTGTCACCGGTCTCGGAGGAGGAGGCGTTAAATGTTTACACGTTTCCAATACTGGAGCAATTACTACTGCAGCTGCTGATTGCGGATCAGGCGGAAGCGGAACTCCCGGAGGTTCAGATGGGCAGGTTCAAGTAAACTCTAGTGGCTCATTTGCGGGACAGGCTTCAATTTTTAGCGGAGGAACAAAAGTTCAGCGGGCGATAGAATGTTCTACCGGCACGGTCAGCCACACGGCTTTGACGACAGCAGCGGCGAGCCAGGAGATTACAATCCAAACAGCGATGTCCGGCGATGTGCGATATGATAGTATTGTACTTTCTGAAACTACTCAATTTGCCGGTGATACTGGCCTGACGGTTTCTATGGGGCGCCCTGGCTCTACGACTCACGCGGAAATGACAAACGGTATCAACTTTCCACTTCAGGTATCAGCCGGTGATTTTAACTTTTTGGAAACACGTCCAATTCCACCACAAATCACAAGTACCTATAACTTAGTTCTAAACTTTGCCGTCACTTCCGGAAACGTCAACACTGCCAGCGCAGGAGTACTTACTTGGGAGGTCTGTGGACATTCAGCTCGTTAAACAAGATTATATGTCAAGCAACAGTATGATTATAAAAAAATATTTAATAATTTGTTGTTTTACTTTTCTCTTTTTAATATTATTCTTTTCGCATACCGGTATTTTGCACGCAGGCGCTCCGGTTGGAATGGGACCTGGCGCAACCGGCAGTGGACTCATTGATACTTTTGA
>PMIU01000020.1 GCA_003157195.1 Candidatus Nomurabacteria bacterium | reverse complement strand
GTACTGATACATATAAGTCAATTTCTGTGAAAAAATAAATGTCTGACCAGACTCCAAAACAACTAGGTTTCATAATGCCGGCTGAATGGGAAAAGCATTCAGCTGTTTGGCTCGCTTGGCCCTATGACAAAACAACTTTTACGAAAAGCATCGAGAATGCGGAAAAGACTTTTTGTAAAATTATTAAAGCCTTAGAGGGAAGCGAAAAAGTGGAGCTGATAGTTTTAAATGATCAAATGCAAACCAGGGCGGAAAAATTGCTGAAAACTTTTGGAGCTAATTTGTCTAATATAACCTTTCACCAGGTAGAATTTGCAGATGTTTGGACTCGGGATTACGCGCCATTTTTCTTAATAAATAGAGAGCAGAAAGACTTAGCCTGGGTGAAATGGAAATACAACGCTTATGGCAAAGCGGGTAACCCATCTTTCAATGATTTTGAGCAACTACTAAAAGACAACAAAGTTTTTAATATTTTAAATCCTGGTGGGAAGAAATTTATAGCAGATATGGTGCTGGAAGGGGGTGCCATAGAAATAAACGGATTGGGTAGTTTACTCACAACTAAACAGACATTACTTAACCCCAATCGTAATCCAAACTCAAGTAAAGAACAAATTGAAGAGTACTTAAAAAACTATTTGGGAGTAAGTAATATTGTCTGGTTGGAAATGGGATTAATAAATGATCACACTGACGGACACATAGATGATATCGCTCGATTTGTTTCTATAAATAAAATTTTGGTTGCTTATGAAGATAATGCCGAAGATGAAAACTTTAAAATTTTAGATGATAATTATAAAGTTTTGACCGGAGCCAAAGACCAAGATGGTAAACTTTTCGAAGTTGTAAAACTTCCTATGCCACATATGAAATACGATGATGGTAGCAAAGCGCCAGTTTCTTATACCAATTTCTATATCGGTAATAATGTAGTTTTAGTGCCGGTTTATAATGACCCAAACGATGCCAAAGCGATGGAAATAATCCAAGCATGTTTTCCGGAACGCAAAGCCGTAGGTATTGATTGTAGAGAAATAATTTACGGCGGGGGAGCCATTCACTGCATGACCCAGCAACAGCCGGAATAATTATTAACATTTATTATTTTACTTTTTATTTAATAAATGCTTTAATATAAATATGGACAGGAATGCAAAACAAAACAGATTTTCTCTCGCAACATCATGTTGTACAGCCCTCAAATTTAGAAGGCTGATTTTTGCACTGTAAAATAATCTCAAAATAAATTACAACCCAAACACCAGCCTTCTAGAGGGGCTTTTTGTTTCTTTGGAGGGTGTGGGTTTGTTCTTTGTGTAAATCTTTTTGCTCTTAAGGAGGAGTAAGCTGTGTGTGATACGTTAGTTAATGAACGCCGTTTAGTGACAGAGGAAGAGCGGTTGCGTCGTAAGGAGCACCGAAAACGTAACCAAAAAAGGAGGAAAGAAAAGAAGCGCAAGAAAGTGGCTTAGGCTAATCTCGGGGCTGTTCGCGGATACAACACCGCAACAGCCCTGCACTTTTTATATTTTATTTATTTTCTCCTGCCCGCAATGCTTTTAGCCTAGCTTATGCAGGCGGGGTCCTTCGGACGTATCCTTGATGTCGTATCCGAGTGAATTAATTTCCTTGCGGAGTTCGTCAGACTTTTTAAAGTCTTTATTTTTTCTGGCTTGCTCTCTTTCTTCAGCTAATTTCAAAACTTCTGCCGGAATTATTTCCTCTTTTAAATTTTCAAAACCCAACCCAAACACTTTATCAAAATCCAAAATAGTGGCTTTCTTGTCGGGGTCGGACATATTTGGGTCTTTAAAAACATCCCAAAGGAGTGCCAATGCTCTTGGGGTGTCCAGGTCGTCTTTAATGTATTCTTTAAACTTATTTTGATATTCCTGATGTACATTGCCAACCTCCGGGCCAAGGGCCATATACAGGTTATATAAGCGTTTTAAGGCCGTTTCTGCGCCTTCTAGGGCTTCCCAGTTGAAGTTGACCTTTGTGCGATAACTTGCCATTAGGAGCCAAAAACGGTAAGTAATGGGGTTTATGCCTTTTTCAACAACACTTTTCAGTTGTAAAAAATTATTTTTAGATTTGGACATTTTTTCACTTCCAATATCAACAAATTCACTATGTATCCAAAATTTAACAAAAGGTTTTTTCCCCGTTGCGCATTCTGATTGGGCTATTTCGTTGGTGTGATGCGTTGGAATGAGATCAATGCCCCCTGTGTGTATATCAAATTGTTCGCCAAGAAATTTCATACCTATTGCCGAACACTCTATATGCCAACCTGGAAAACCTTGTCCGAAAGGGGATTCAAAACCCATTTTCGAATTAAATTTCCAAAGCGCAAAATCTTCTGGATTCTTTTTTTCCGGGTTTTCAGCAACTCTAGTATGACTTTCGTCCCGGGTTGTCTTTCCGCCTCTTAGTATCCCGTAGTCTGGCATTTTAGCTGTATCAAAATAAATTCCATCGCTGGTTTTGTATGCGTATCCTTTTTCTTTTAACTTTTGCACAAGTTCAACGTCTTCTTTTACATAATCGCTTGCGAAATATATATTAGCTGGTATTTTTATATTTAGTTTAGTCAAATCCTCCTTAAATTTTTCAGTATAAAATTCAGCTAGTTCACGCATGTTTTTTAAATTCAGCTCCTTGCCTTCGCGCAAAAGCGCCGCCGTCATTTTGTCTTCGCCTGTATCTGCGTCACTGGACATTATTCCTATATCAGTGATATTCATAACGCGCTTAACCTTATACCCAAGATACTCTAAAGTTTTTTCTAGAATGTCAGCAAAAACATACGCGCGAAGATTACCTATATGCGCATAGTTATTCACCGTCGGACCACAGGAATAAAAGCCGACGTTGGGGGGATTAATCGGAGTAAAGATTTCTTTTTCGCGGGTTAAAGTGTTGTAAAATTTAAGAGGCATATTATTTGAACTCCTGTTGATATATTTCTGTCAAAGTGTAAAGCAGAGATACGGTTAACGGGCCAATGAGAATACCCACAGGACCTAAGAGTGCAATGCCTCCCAATACAGAAAACAGAATCAAGAATGGGGGGACATCTATTTTATGCCCGACGATGTACGGATTGAGCACATTGTCTCCCATTCCGACTATTAATGTAGACCAAATCAAAAGACCAATCGATGATCCGGTGTGACCGGTTAAGAAAAGGAAAATTATGGCCGGAACGGAAACCACAGCTGTGCCGAGCGGCGGAATGATGGCGGCGATGCCAGCTATTACTCCCCAAATCGCGGGATTTGGCACGTGAAAAATGGCCAAGCCGACACCCATCAAAGTGCCTTGAATGAAAGCAATCAACAGGTACCCTTTGATGACGCCGTTGATGGTCTGGGTCAATCGGTGAATTATTTTCTCGTCATCCGCAGCGGAGAGAGGACTCATTTTGAGTATAGTTTTTTTCCATTCTTCGCCGTCTTTCAGGAAATAGAAAATTGTTAGGAGAAGTAGAATAAATGTGAAGAGAGCAGTGACCGTAGCGCTAAATATATTTGTGATATTATTGGTTAAAAAAGAAACAAAATTTGAAAATACTTCATTGATGTCAAAATGCATCCCCTTGGGTAATACATGATTAATCTTACTACCGATTATGTTTATAAATGGTCCGGCATTTCCGTTATTGTTTATCAAGGAATGATAAAGATTTTGAGATTGGTCAAAAACGATGGACCCGATTCCTAAAAGGGGAATACAAAGCACGATGATAAAAAGAAGTAAGGTTAAAAAAGCAGCTAGCCAATTCGGCAAATGCCCCTTTTTGAGCCAGGTATAAACGGGATAAAAAACTATAGAAAAAGAAGCTCCCAGCACGAGTACAATCCAGAACGGACGGAAAACAAAAAATGCGAAAACTAAAGTAGCTGCTAAAAGACTTAAGAAAAAATACCTCTCTAATGTTTTTGGTTGCATATGCCATTAATTGTAGCAGAAGGTTGCCTTTTTGTGAAATATCGTGTAATATGAACCCATATGAACAAAGAGGAATTTGCCGTAATATTCACAGGTGGCAAGCAATACAAAGTCTCCGAGGGAGGCCTTGTTTCTATTGAGAAAATTACGGGAGAATATAAAAAGGGGGATAAATTAACTTTTGATAAAGTAATGCTAGTAGACGACGGCAAAGACACCACCATTGGCACGCCATACATCAAAGGAGCATCCGTGGCAGGAGAGATAGTAGAAATAGGCCGCACCAGGAAAGTGATGGTTGTAAAATATAAACAAAAATCCCGTTACCTAAAAAGAAACGGCCACCGCCAGCCGTTTTTTAAAGTAAAAATTCTTTCGATAAAGTAAATTTATCTAACTTTATATATTATGATAGGGCAACCAAAAGGACCAGACCAGACCCCTCAACAAATAAAAGTAACTCCCGTAGAAATAAAAGAGTGGTTCGTTGCAATTGGGAAAGTAAAGGAAAAACTTTCAATTAAATATAAAATTAATAATGATGCGGTTGAGTTGATACTCGTTAAAGCACAGCTAATGAAGGCATTAGAAGTTTTTGGTGGTATTGATAATTTACAAGGAAAAAGGATATTAGATATTGGCTGTGGTGCCACCATTTCTGCTGACGAAAAACTTGGTAGACGGTTTGAGCCATGGTTTTGTCGTGGTTTGCAAGAATTGGGAGCAAATCCAGTCGGGGTTGATATTAGGGATATTAGTCGAGAAGAATTTGAACACTGTCAATTAGATTTATTAGATTCTGGGGCATTAAATATTTTTCCAGATAAATCTTTTGATGGAATTAATTGTCAATCCTTTTTTGACTCGCCATCTCTTGATAGTAGAATTGGTTATAATTTTTCTGAAAGAATGGATGCTAGATACAAAGGGATAGTACTTGAGGATAAAGTTGGACTCTTAAAGAAAGAAATTGGGGCGCAAATGAAAAGACTATTAAAAGATGACGGAAAAATTTTATCTGTTCAAGATTCCACGAGCGATAATCTTAAAACGGAATTAGGATTATAATTTATTTTTCCAATTTCTCGAAAGCTTTTTTGTCGCCGTACTCCAGATAATCTTTTCCTTCGTCTTTTAGGGCTTTGATTCGGGCTCTTTGATGTTTAATGCCGCACCAATATTTTTCCGTTTCGGCGGCTATGGCCGAACCATATAGGAAAAATCCGTTGCCATAAGCGCAATAAGTGCAGAAAAATTTGTCGTACCAGGGCAAGTAGCTCAACTTCTGTCGGTCAAAAATTATATATTCGGATCTTTTTATATAAGGCAAATCATAGAGAGGGAAGGCGATGCGGTGGTAAATCTCCACACAAATATCCAATAAAAACATCGGCAAAATAGGCAGCCAAATAAAAGGCGCAGCCAACCAGTNNATTTTTTAACGCATTTTTGAGAGTGTCATTGTCGGAATATTCGAGCTCGGTACCGGTGGAGAGACCCTTGCCTAGGGAGGAGATTTTTATATTTTGCTTTTCCGTTATATCTTTGAGCTGTTCTCTGATATATGTGTCAGTGTAGTTACCCTGAGGACTTAGGGAAAAAGCTAAAATTATTTCCAGCCTTTTCGGCTGGTCGCCGACAAGGCGACTCTTCAATTCCTCAATTCGCACCCGGCTCTTGGTAGTTTTCTCCACTATCGGCACCAGTCCGCCCAAAATAAAATACTTGCCGTTGTAGACTCGGCTTTTTCTGATGGATTCCAGGTCGGAATCTTTTTCCACAATCATCAGAGTGGAAGAGTCCACATGCGGATCGGCGCAGATATCGCACAACTTTTCTTTCAAATTTTTCATGATGAAGTATCTGAAACATTCTTTGCACTGCGCCACTTCTTTTTTTAATTCCGAAATCAAAATGGAAAGATTGTCCGCATAGGAATTATTTCTAGACATTAAAAAATACACAAAACGCCGCGCTTGTCTTTCGCCAATACCCGGAAATTCTTTAAATACTTCTGTAAGTTTATCAATTATATCCATACATATTAAAATTCATCTAAATCACCGCTAACCTTACTCGGTGCAAAATCACTAATATTACTCTTTTCCATGCTTAAGAAAGTGGTGGTCTTCTCGTCGAAATACAAGTCAACTTTTCCGGTCGGACCGTTGCGGTGCTTNNTCTTCGCGATAGAGGAACATCACGACGTCGGCATCCTGTTCGATGGAGCCCGAGTCTCGCAGGTCGGAGAGGCGGGGCTTGCCACCGCGGGATTCCACGGCGCGGGAGAGCTGTGAAAGGGCCAGGACGGGTACATCCAATTCTTTTGCCAAGCTCTTGAGTGACCTGGATATTTCTGTCACTTGGTTGACCATAGAATCATAATTTTTGGAAGTGGTCATAAGTTGTAAGTAGTCCACCACTATCAAATCCAATCCTTTTTCCGCTTTCAGCCGGCGGGAGAGAGCCTTCATGCGGACGATGGAGTTGCCAGGTTGATCATCAATATAAATTTTCGCTTTGGCGAGCTTGTCGAGTGAGTCGCGAAGTTGAGAAAATTCCCGATCGGAAGAAAGGCGTCCGGTGCGTAAGTTCCAAGCATTTACCCGGCTTTCGGCCGAGAGCATTCTGTCCACCAATTGCTGCGAAGACATTTCTAGAGAAAATATCACCACGGATTTTTCATGATTTGTCGCTGTCATGCGTGCGATGTCGAGGGCGAGTGTGGTTTTACCCATACTTGGCCGCGCAGCCAAGATAACTAAGTCGGACTTTTGCAAACCGGAGAGCATGATATCTAAATCTTTGAAACCGGTCGGGAGTCCGCGGAGCATACCTTTATTCTCGTGTAATTTCTCTAGGCGTTCATAGGCTTCGGGCAGGGCATCTTTCAAGTTTACAAATTTTTGATTCTTCGGACTGGAGACAACGCTGAAAATTCTTTTTTCCGCCATATCCAAGATATCGTCCATATGGTCGTCGCCTTCTTCGAAAGCCAATTCGGAGACATAGTCCGCGGCTTCAATCAAACTGCGCAAGACATATTTTTTCTGCACAATGTCGGCGTAGTGTTTGACGTTAGTCGAAGAGGGGACGACGTTTACAATCTCGGCCAAGTACTGGTTGCCACCGATTGCTTCCAAAACTTTTTGCTCGCCGAGCTTGGTGGAAAGCGAGAGCATATCTATCGGCTCGTTTTTTACCGAGAGGTCTAGCATTGCCTGGAAAATCTTTTTGTGTTTTTCCACGTAAAAAGAATCGGGAATTATCATATCTTCCACTTCGTGCATGGCATCCTTGCGCAGCATTATAGAGCCCAAAACTGCCATTTCGGAAGGAATGCTCTGAGGCGGAATGCGTAAGTTGCTGTTTTTTAGTGTCTTTACCATGGAGTCATTCTCTACCACGTAGGAATAATTGTCAAAGCGGCAAAGTGTGTAAAGATGTTACTAAAATGGGGACAAATGTGTTAATATATTTATATGTCTAAAAAGATATTTTTTTCGGGCGTTCAACCTTCCGGCAAGCCTCATATAGGCAACTATTTCGGGGCGATGAAGCAATTCGTGGATTTACAAAACGAATATGACGGTTATGCTTTTATAGTTGATTATCACGCCCTGCATTCCTTGCGTAATCCGAAAGAAATGAGTGAAAATATTAAGAACGTTTTACTGGATTATCTAGCTATTGGTTTAGATCCTGAAAAAGTGACTCTAGCTAAACAAAGCGATGTATCCGAGCACACAGAGCTGTGTTGGATTTTTGATACGGTGATTACGATGCCGTTTCTGATGCGGGCGCATGCCTACAAAGATGCCGAAGCGAAGAATAAAGAGATTGATGTCGGTACTTTCAATTATCCTGTTTTAATGGCGGCGGATATTTTACTTTACGGCACGGATATTGTGCCCGTCGGCGCAGACCAAAAACAGCACGTGGAAATAGCTCGCGACATTGCCGAGAAATTCAATAATACCTATGGGCAAACTTTCAAATTGCCGGAACATATGATTATGAAAGAAGTCGCCGTTGTGCCGGGCACAGACGGACGCAAAATGAGCAAAAGTTACAACAACACCATTCCGCTTTTTGCCGAATACGAAGAGATAAAAAAATGCGTGATGGGTATTGTGACCGACTCGAGTGAGGGGATACCAAAAAATGTTTACGCGATACACAAACTTGTGCGTGATGAAAAAGAATTAGAAAAAATTTATACAGAAAAAACCGGAAAGTATAAAGAATTGAAAGAACTATTGATAGAAGATTTGGAAAAATTCATTGCTCCGCTCCGTGAAAATAGAAAAGAATTTGCCAAAGATATTCCAAAAGCACTAGCTATCCTAAAAGCCGGAGGCGAAAAAGCCAAAAAAGTCGCCGAGGCAAAAATGGAAGAAGTGAGAGAAAAAATCGGAGTAAACATTTATGAAAAATAATTCCGATCAATATAAAAAAGAATTAATTGAAGTAATGTTTAAAATTGCCAAAGACAAGGAACTTTTGGCTGATTTTATAAAAGAAATATTAACCCCTAGGGAATTTGATAATTTGGGGGTTAGGTGGCAGATAGTAGAGCGTCTGGAAAAAGGGGAGCACCATCAAGCTATTGCAGAAGCCTTACATCTAGGAGTTTCAACAGTTACTCGTGGATCTCGCGAAATGCGTAATAAAAATGGTGGTTTCAGGCGAGCATTGAAAGTTATCCACAAATAAACAATGATAGTACTTGACTTTGTTTAGTACATATACTAGCATACTAGTATGATGATATTAGATAAATCAAGTGAAAATATGGCAGAGAAGACCGTGGGAATAATCGGTGGTCTTGGCCCAGAAACAACCTCTGAATTTTACTTAGAGATTATTTTTGCTTTCAGAAAATTAAATAAAATAGGATACCCACACATTTTAATCAACAGTATTTCCTACCCATTTAGTGTAGAACAAAAGGCGATTACCAAAGGTAATGGAGAAGAAGATTTTTTATTACCATATTTACTGGACGCCGCAAAGAGCCTAGAGAAAGCCGGTGCAAATTTTCTCGTGTTGCCGTGTAATTCTTTGCATAAATTTATTGAAGATATTAGAAATACAGTCAAGATTCCGGTTTTGAGTATTTTAGAAGAAACTTCCATATTTTTAAAAAAACAAAAGATAAATAAAGTTGGAATAATCGCTACCCCCATAACCATTCAAAATAAATTGTATGAAAAAATTTTAAAGAAAAATAAGATTAAACAAATTATCCCCGACAGTTTTCAGCAAGTTCAAATTGGCAAGTTGATTCATAAAATTGTGTCAAATAGATATAACAACCAAGACCGCGAAGTGCTGATAAAGATAATAAAAGATTTTTCAAAAGGTAAAATTAAACACGTTATTTTAGCCTGTACAGATTTGCAATTATTAATGCCTCAAAATAGCGGGATCGAAATTTGTGACACAATGAAGATTTTAGTTGATGCGACAGTAAGAAATATTATTAAATAAAATATCAATATACTAGTATGATAGTTTTAAATAAATTAAATATAAATAGAACAGAAAAGTCATGGTGGCGTGCAGAGTATAAAGCTTTTGTGCTACTTTGTTAATTTCTTATTTATATATCTGACAAGAAATTCACTAAACAGCGCACAAGCGCTGATTTTTGTTCCTTGGGAGAGAAAATGGAAAAGAAGTTTGAGGTAAATGTTGGATGGGCAACTCTCGAATGTTGCCACTCCGAAGATTTTTATCGAGAGTATCTGTTCAGGGCAATGGAGGATGGATTGATAATCCTATTCGAAGCCCACCGCAGGGATTGCTTCCTGTGTAAGGAGGCAATCATGAAACTGAAAGCTGAAAAATGGCTTAGAATGTGACGCATCTCATGACAAAGCCAGCACACCCGCCCGGGAGCTGGCTTTACTTTTTAAAAGTGATAATATATAAACATAGCCGTTGAGCCAGCTGACAACTGGGGAGGTTATAGTAATGGTTTTAAATGAAGCGACCCCTTCTACGCTAAAGCTACGAAGGGCAAGAAAGTAGGGTGGCACCGTGGTTCTACAAGAATCGCCCCTGCAAATTTATCAATTAAGATAAGTTTGGAGAGGCGATTTTTGCTTTATTATTAATTAGTTAATAAAATATAAAATGAACGAAGATATTAAATTAGAATATATGCATTTGTGTGACTATGCAGGACCAGCGCTAAACGGAAAGGTAAATCTCGTAGGAATTTTTGAATCGTTTTTTATGATTAAGGAATCTAGTAAAGTACAAGATTTTTACGTTGCATCAAATATAAAAGTTAAAACTAAAACTGACTACAAGATTTCATTTGAAATTCAATCGGCAAAAGATAGTGAAAAAATATTTGCTGATAAAAATCCTATAATTATTCAGAATGCACCTACTTTAAACTTTAATATATTAAAGCAATTTAAAGACATTGTTTTTAAAGATTTCGGTGTTTATAAATTTATAATTTTAGTTAATGATTTACCTATTGTGTATAAAGAAATAAAAGTAGAAAAATTACCAACTAAAATAAATTAAAAAACATGGAAAAAGGGACCGAGGAAAATATTAATACTTACGGTGATTATAGTGATTATGTGAAAGAAAATTGGGACCTATCTTCTTCAATAGTAGGAGATAGTGAGCACTTTACCACTGGTGATTTAATGGAAATTCCTCCACCAGAAGGAAGAACATATATTAAATACTTGCGAAACTATCCAGATAAAAATATTAGCATTAAGGGTTGGGTAAATATTCGTCGTGATCAAGGCAAAATGGTTTTTTTTGATATGCGTGACATGACAGGAAAGGTTCAGTGTGTAACTTTACCAATTCACATAAAAGCTATTGAAAAAGCAAAAGAAATTCGTCCAGAATGGGTTGTTGAAGTTAAAGGCATAATTCGTAAACGTCTAGATAAAAATGCAAATGGTAATGTTGAGATTGAGGTCACGAATATTGAAATTATAAACAAAGCCGAAACAACACCATTTCAAATAAACGAAAACACCATGGGGGTCAGCGAAGATCTTCGAATGAAATATAGGTATCTTGATTTACGTACAGAAAGAATGCAAAAAAATATCCGAATGCGAGATAAAATAATTACTTTCTTTCGAAAATATATGCATGAAAATGATTTTATTGAAATTGAAACCCCTATACTAATGAAGGGCACCCCGGAAGGTTCAAGAGAATATGTTGTTCCGTCAAGAATTTTTAACGGACAGTTTTATGTTTTACCGCAGTCTCCGCAACAATTTAAGCAGCTTTGTATGGTGGCCGGGTTTGAAAAATATTTTCAAGTTGCTCGATGTATGCGCGATGAAGACACCAGAGGAGACAGACAGCCGGAATTTACACAGTTAGATTTTGAAATGTCTTTTATTACCCAGGAAGAAGTGCTTGAATATACCGAAGCGATGTTTATTGAACTTGTAAAAAATGTGTATCCGGAAAAGAAAATTTCTAAAATTCCTTTTCCTCGAATGTCTTATGCTGAATCTATGAAGAAATATGGTTCGGATAAGCCAGATATGCGTACAAACAAAGAAGATCCAAATGAGTTGGCTTTTTGCTGGGTTTTGGATTTTCCCATGTTTGAAAAAACGGATGAAGGAGAATTGCAGGCTGTACACCACCCATTTTGCTCAATAAAAGAGGAAGATAAGGAAAAATTTATGAAAGGAGAAGATTTATTTTCTATCCGAGCAAATGCTTATGATTTGGTCTTAAACGGTTATGAACTTTCTTCCGGAAGTATTCGTATTCACGAACGCGACGTACAAAAACAAGTCTTTAAACTTTTAAATATTTCTGAAGAAGAACAGCAGAAAAAATTCGGACATATGTTAGAAGCATTCACTTATGGTGCGCCCCCGCATGGTGGGTTTGCGCCGGGAATTGATCGCATTGTTATGATTTTACAAAACGAACCTAATATTCGAGAAGTTATAGCCTTTCCAAAAACAGGAGAAGGGAGGGATCTAATGATGGGCTCTCCTGCTTCTATAACCGAAAAACAACTAAAGGAATTAGGGATAAAACTAGCTAAATAAAATTTTACTCATTGAATGACTGCGCCAAATCTTTCTTTATTTGTTCGCTTAATTTTTCCACACTTTTGAATTTTTTTGGAAAACGTAGATACCTTTCCGTGCTGATGGTGATGTTTTTGCCGTAAATGTCTCCGCTAAAATCCAGGATATGAACTTCCAGGCAATCTTTGTCGGTTAGTGAATTGATTCCGTAATACAAAAGTCCTCGGTAAAACTTGCCATCCAAATCCACTTTGCATGAATACAGCCCTTTGGGCAGGTCTTTCGCCAAACCAATATCCAGGTTTGCCGTTCGAGCGCCTATTTTTTCTCCGTTGTTGTTTCCGGGCAAGACTGTTCCGGTAATAACTTTTGTTTTATTCAAACGGGTAGCAAAAGTGACAGAAATGACCAAAAGCAGGGCGCCGATGATTTGAGTTCCTGATAAAACATTGTGATTGAATAAATAATCGAAAATGATGGCGGAAAGGGGCCACGCCAGTTCACACAAAGTCGCGAGTGAAGCCGGAATTTTCTTCAAGCCGTAATAGTACAGGTACATCGCCACAGCTCCGGAGGTGAAAACAATAATTGCCAAAGTTCTCCAGACATCAAATTTTATTGAAGACAAGGTTGAAAAATAAACAAAAGCCGGAATGAGCATAATGATTACCGTGAAGCCGAAGCGCAGGGCGGAAAGCAAGCCGTAATTTATATTTTTGAGCGAATATTTTCCGAAAGTGGTTGATGAGCCCCAGGAAAAAGCGGCGAGCAAAGAAAAGACCACCATCATCATCGTGGCGCTGCCGAAATTTATTGAGGTTGGATCTTTGAAAGTTACCAAATATCCGCCGACCAGCGCCAAGCCAGCATAAAAATAGAACTTGGAAGGGAAGCGTTCCTTTAAAATAATCGCCGATAATAAAATGGCGAAAATCGGCTGGAATTTTTGGAGAAGGACTACCACCGAGACATCCACAAAACCGGTCAAAAACAGAGCTTTAGTGAAAAAAGTAGTGCCGAGTGCTCCTCCAAACAAAGCCACCCAGAAAATCGTCAGCCATTGTTTTCGAGTGATTGTTTTTAATTCCAATTTATAAATAAATAAAAATGGAATGAGAATAATAAAACCAAGGCTATGTTCCAGAAAAACCACCAGAGTAGCCGGCACAGAAGCCAAACGTGGACGCAAAAATATTCCATCCAGACTCCAAAGTAAAGCGGCGACAATGACAGCCAAAGCCCCGATAAAAATTTTATTTTTTGATTGCATGGTAGCTTGCATTATACCATGTTGGGGAATTTTCCTTCGAAAACCATTTCTTCTAGTGGTTTGCGGTCGCTCGGTGTTTCGCGAGACTGTAGAGGTTCGGGGAGCTCTGCAACTTTTCCCGGTTTGCCTATGGCTATCATCATTTCCACGGAATAATCTTCCGGAACATTAAATTCTTTTTTTGCAGTAGCGTAATTAAAACCAGCCATGCCGTGAGCTATAAAGCCGGACATGGAAGCTTGCAGGGCAAGATTTTCCCATGCGGCGCCGGTGTCGAAAGAGTGGCTGACGGAAATTTTCCCATCTTTAAGCAGATTTTTGGAAACAACTAAAACCAGGACGCTGGCCCGTATGCACCAGTCTTTGTTGAAAGGAATCATTAGAGAAATCATTTTTTCAAATTCGGGTGTTTCGCGCATCACATAGATGAATCTCCATGGTTGAGTATTGGAAGCCGAAGGCGCCCAGCGCGCGGCTTCGAAGAGCGTCATCAATTCATCTTTATAAATAATTTCTCCCGACAATGCTCTGGGAGAAAATCTTTTAAGAAAAATATCGTCAATCGGGTACTTTGTTGTTCTTTTGTTTACTGTTTTCATTTCTTTATCATACTACCAATGTATGTTATAATCAAAACATTAAAAAATTATGAAAATATCTTTTGCGAAAAATATAAAGGAGATAAAGAGTGAAGTACTTTTTGTGTCTATCAGCCCTAAAAATAAGGACGAAATCATAAAAGAAGGTGGAATTAAAACGTTTTATTTGAAATGCGACGAGCTCGAAAAGATGAATTTACGAAAGCTTTTTTTACTTGTGCGTAAAATGGTGCTGTCGGCAAAGAGTGCTAAGGCAAAAAAATTAGTTTTTGATTTTAATGATTTCAAGAAGGTTATAAACCCCGAAGGAAAGGGTACTTCCTACGGGGCAGGACTATCAGACCAAGAGCTCGGAGAACTGATCGGCTCGCAACTTGATTTTGCGAATTATGAATTTATAGATTATAAAACTCCTCCAGAAGAAGGTTTTAGTTTTATTGAAGAAGTTTTTGTTTTTGGCACGAAAGAAAATGTAGAGAAGGCTATTTTGAAAGGAGATATGACTGCAAAAGATGTAAATAAAACAAGATCATTGGGAAATATGCCTGGTGGAGACATGACGCCACAAATTTTAGCGGAAGAAGCGAAAAAAGCTGTGAAAGGTTTGCCGGTAAAAGTTTCTGTGCTTGGTGAAAAAGAAATGGAAAAAGAAAAAAT
>PMIU01000005.1 GCA_003157195.1 Candidatus Nomurabacteria bacterium | reverse complement strand
GAATCTCTGCCCGCCCCGGGACCCTTAACATACACCTCAACTGTTTTCAAGCCCTTTTCGACTGCTTTTTTGACAACGCTTTCCATTGCGCTTGAAGCTGCAAAAGGCGTAGACTTTCTTGTTCCTTTAAAACCGGCCGAACCGGCCGAACTCCAAGCAATCGGATCTCCTTTGTCATTTGTTATGGTTATGAGGGTGTTGTTAAAGGTAGAAGTTATATACGCGCGACCGATACTGGTTACTACGGCTTGAGATTTTTTGGCCTTTTTTACCGCAATTTTCGAATTTTCTTTAGATTCCGGCATAGCTTATTTAGTCTCCTTCTTTGCTGTCTCTGTTTTTACTGTTTCTTCTTTTTTGAAAGCTCCGATTGTTACTCTTTTCCCCCTCTTAGTTCTGTCGTTTGACCTTGTACGCTGACCGCGGACCGGCAAGTTTTTACTATGTCTTGAGCCCCTATAGGTACCGATTTCTTTTAATCTCTTGATATTTGCATGTACTTCGGCCCTCAGATCTCCTTCCAACTTATATCCTTCCAGCACTTTTTGTATTCTCTTTTGCTCATCCTCGGTCAAAGATTTTACTCTTTTTGCGCTTTCCACTTCTGCTTTTTTAAGAATATCGACAACGTTTTTTCGTCCGATTCCATAGATATAGGTTAAAGCAATGTCAATTCTTTTTTCATCCTGTATGTTATATCCTGCAATTCTCATAACAACTTCTTTACCCTTGTCTTTGCTTGTGTTTGGGAGTTTCACAAACAACTCTTACAACACCCGCTCTTCTTATTATTTTACATTTTACGCATCTTTTCTTAACACTTGCTTGAACCTTCATATTATTTAAATCTATATATTATTCTGCCTTTTTCCTTATCGTAAGGAGTCATTTCTACTCTAACTTTATCGCCTGGCAAGATTTTAATAAAATTCATTCTCATCTTGCCCGATAAATGACAAAGAATTATCGCTCCGTTTGTCAACTCTACTCTAAAAAGGGTATTGGGCAAAGATTCCTTAACAACTCCCTCTATCTCAAAAGATCCCTGATGGGCCATAAGAGTCAATTATAGCAAACTAGCCTCCAAACTGCAATTACTTTCGTGTCAGTACTTCCGTGCCCCTTTTTGTAATAGCAATTGACCTCTCAAAAAGCCCCGACAGGCTGCCATCCCTGCTTTTAATGGTCCATCCGTCACTTCCCGAATATATGACGTCGCTTTTACCCATATTGTATATTGCCTCAATCGCAATCGTCATTCCTTCTTTCAAAAGAGGAGTTTTTAAGATAGGACGATCCAAATACCCCGGAATTTCCGGATCTTCGTGTAACTCACTGCCGACTCCGTGCCCGATAAGGCTTCTTACTACCGAATATCCTTGCCCTTCAATTATGCCCTGCATTGCTTTTGAGATATCCCCAATTCTATTGCCTAATTTTGCAGCTTCTATGCCTTCCCACATTGCTTTTTCTCCTGTTTGTAGGAATTTGTTGACTTCATCCAGGTTTTTTCCGCCTTTAATCACGGTTGTTTGCGCCATATCCGTGTGAAATCCCTCATAAAACACGCCACAATCGATTCCTACCTTATCTCCTGCTTTTAAGACATATTCCGTCGGAATTCCGTGGACAACGACGTCGTTGGTCGAAATACAGATAGTATTCTTGTATCCTTCAACCTTCTTAAATCCCGGCTCTGCGCCCTTGGAGATAATTAATTTTTCCGCCATTCTGTCCAGTTCAATTTCCGAAATACCGGCTTTGACATTGGCAATTAACTCCCCCAAAACTTCTGCCAAGATTTTNNAGGATCTTTCCGCACTGACGCATTATTTCGATTTCCTGTTCTGTCTTTATCTTAATCATATTAAATTTTTCTCTTTTAATTTTTCCAAGACTTTATTTACTGTTTGATTAACCGTGTCTTTTGTAGTATCAATTACCACGGCATCCTCGGAAACTCTTAGGGGGGAAACCAGTCTCTGTGTATCTTGTTTATCTCTTTTTTCCAGATCTTTCAAAACATCATTGAAATTAATTATAATTCCTCTCTCCTTAAATTGCTTGAGTCTTCTTTCCGCTCTTTTTTCNNTTCTTTTGCCTTATAACCATTTCTTTTCTAACCCGAGAAATTGCCGCTACGACAGGTACTAATTTACTTATGGTTGGATTAAAAACCTCATCGGACACATCTTCCCCGTTCAAAATTGCCTTTATTCCGTCTTCTGTTTGTTTGAGCTCAATAGATATTGAATTAAAAACTTCCAAAACTTTTTCCTCATCTTCAAGATTTACCTTTTGCCTATAACAAGCTAAAGCAAGTTCTCGATACATCGCTCCAGTATAAACGTATAAGGCATTTATTTTTTTTGCCAATGCTATCGCTAACGTCCCCTTGCCCGAACCAACCGGACCATCTATTGCAACCGAAATTACTTTTTCATTCATGTGTTTTCTCATTAACTGCATCCGTTATTTTATTTTTTAGCTCTTTTAAACCACAATTATTTTCTATAAAAATATCTGAAAGAGCCAGACAAATTGCCACTTGTAATCCGCCTCTTCCCTCTCCAATTCCCAAATCCCTACTATCAAGCTTATTGAACAGCTCCCAATTTAATTTTTCTCTTCTGTTTAATTCTTGCAAGCGTTCAAAGCGAACTTTACGGTTTACAACAATACCGATTAATTTAAAATTTTTAAATTTCCTTAGCTCTTCTATCTCGGCATTATTTCTAAAACCCTCAATAGCCACTTTTTGCAGTCTTTTTTCTTTTATTAGCGCAATCGCCTTTTTGGCAAGAATTCCAGGTCCGCATTCTTTTCTCCATTTATTTCCTAAATCCTGAAGGGATCTGCGAAAAATTTCTTTTCTTCCCTGATTTTTCAACTCTTCTTCTAAAAACCAAGCCAAACTAATTTTTATAAACCCAAAACTTTCAAGAATTTCAGCGGCTGTTGACTTGCCGCTTCCAAATGCTCCTGTTATTCCTATAATTAGAGGGTCGTTTTTTAGCACACTTAGTTTTTTATTTTCTCCAAAATTTCTTTACGGATATCTTCGATGGATTTCTCTCCGTCTATTTCTACTAAAATTCCTTTTTTTTGATAATAATCTAAGACGGGTTTTGTCAATGTGTTAAAAAGCTCAATTCTTTTCCGGATTGCCGCCAATGTTTCATCCTG
>PMIU01000006.1 GCA_003157195.1 Candidatus Nomurabacteria bacterium | reverse complement strand
AATGGGAAAAATAGACATCCCCTTTAAGAATGACGCTAAGAAAGGGCTTGCGATCCATAATACGCCGGATGAGAATAACCAACCCAATATTGCGCCTACAACTCCGTATGAAACCCCCTCAAGGATAAAAGGCCATCTGACATACCACCTGTCAGCTCCGATAAGCCTCATAATTTCGATGTCTGATTTTTTATGAGATATTTTCACTCCGATTATAATCATCATGATAAAAATTGAAACTAAAGACTGAACAATTATTAACCCCAATCCTATGCTTCTTAGGGCATTCGTCCATGAAGTCAAAACCGAAACTACGTCTTTTTGAAAAACAACATCTGAAACTAAAGGAGAAATTTTGAGCATGTTATCTATTGCCGATAAATCTTGAATTCTTGTTGTTGAGATTTCCAAAGACGCAGGCAGAATATCCGCAGTTACCAACTCCAACAATAAAGGATCATTCTTATTTTGTTCTTTGTAGATTTTAAGAGCATCCTGTTGAGAAACAAATTTTATACTTGAAATTTTATTCGTAGCTATTAATTGATTTTTTAGATTATCGATATCTCCCTGCTTTACTTCATTCTTGAAAAATGCAGTTACTTGAGGACGGGATTCAAAATAACTGATTGCCTTTGAGGATCCGAAAAGCAAGAAAGTAAAAAAAGATATAAACAAAAAGGTAAGCGCCATAACAAAGACTGCCGCAAAAGCCTGATACGGAGAACGTCTGATATTGCGCCATGTTGTTTTAAAAGTCTTCGTCTTCATTTTCTTTTTTAGTTACCGGCTTTATTTTTTCTTCCGGCTTGTCTTCTGATTTAGCTCCCGGTTTATCTTCTAATTTACTGTCTTCAACATTTATAATAGCTGATTTTTTCTCGGAATGCTCGGTGGATGTATTCAATTTCTTACCATCCTTCCCGACTAATTCGCCTTTATCCAAGATAATAACTCTTTTGGAAAGCGCCTTCACGACATCTTCATTGTGCGTTGCCATAATTATAGTCGTGCCGGTTGAGTTAATATCCAACAATAGCTTAACAATCTCCACGGCCGTAGCTTGATCCAAGTTGCCTGTCGGTTCATCTGCCAATACGATATCGGGTTTAAGAGTCAAAGCCCTGGCAATTGCCGCTCTTTGCAATTCCCCTCCGGAGAGTTGAATCGGAAATTTGTCCCGGTGAGCGAGAATTCCGACTTTTTCCATTATATCCTCAACTATCTTTGTGGCGGCGATTGAGTCAATATCCGAAACTTCAAGAGGCAGAGCGATATTTTCAAAGATTGTCCTATCCATCAGAAGCTTTAAATCCTGAAACACTACGCCGATTTTTTTCCTGAGATGAGATATTTTATTATTAGGAAGTTTTGCGATGTCAAAATTATCTACTATTATTTCTCCCGTAGTCGGAAGTATTTCGCGGGTTAAAAGCCTAAAAATCGTAGTTTTTCCGGATCCTGTGGGGCCTACCAAAAAAACAAACTCTCCTTTTCCTATTTCAAAACTGATATCGGAAAGAGCAAAAACTCCAGTAGGAAATTGTTTTGAAACTTTATCAAGACGTATCATATGGGGTTACTGAATTATTATAGAACCTCTACGCGGCCCACATCCATGAGCCAACCTGCATATTGCGCTGATTGAGTTTGCCCCCAAACTTTAATATTTTTTCCGACAAATTTCGACAAATCTACGATTGAAGAAACAAGATAAACGTTCTGGCTGTCTCCGCCGGGCCTAACAAGGTGGAATTGTCCTTCACCGTCAATTCCTCCGTTGGCTAACGTTCCGGAGGCAGTATCTTTAAACGTTGTAGTGTCATTTGATCCGACAACAGTTCCCTTAGTAATGTTGGAAGAATTTACGACTCCTGAAGTAAGAGCATTACCGACACTTCCTTTATTGCCGGTCAATAAATATCCTGTCGCTCCTCCCAAAATTATAGCTATAACGAGAAAAATAAATAAATTTTTCGTAAAAATAGAGCTCATATTATCGGAGTTCACAGATGTCTCCGGATTCGGGCCTGAAGGCTTCTGAAAGGACATATTCTTTATTTCCATACTCCTAGTAAAGCACAAAATTGCATTTTTGGCAACCCTAAAGTTTTCGTAATTCTTCGTCTATAAATTCATCCAGATCTCCATCCAAAACCGCGTCCGTATTTCCGGTTTCAAATTGGGTGCGTAAATCTTTGACCATATGATAGGGATGCAAAACATAAGAGCGGATTTGATTGCCCCATCCCGGAGTTTTATATCCCCCTTTTAATTTCTTTTCTTCTTTTTTACGCTCTTCTTCTTTTAGAATCCAAAGTTTTGCCCGTAAAATCTTTAAAGCATATTCCCTGTTTTGCCCTTGAAATCTTTCGGTTTGAGCCGTTACCACAATCCCCGTGGGTTTGTGCTTAAGTCTGACAGCGGTTGAGACTTTGTTAACGTTTTGTCCGCCATGTCCGCCGGCTCTATAGAAATCCCATTCCAGATCATCGTCCTTAATCTCTATATCTTCATTGTCTGTAATGTCGGGCAGTACCTCAACTAAAGCAAACGATGTCTGGCGAAGACTGTCCGCATTGTAAGGAGAAAGTCTGACCAAACGGTGAACTCCGGCTTCACCTTTTAAGTATCCGTAAGCGTATTTACCGGCAACCGTTATGGTAACGCTTTTATATCCCGCCTCTTCTCCGAACGTTTCATCAATTATCTCCGATTTAAAACCTTTTCTTTCACAATATCTGGTATACATTCTGAACAGCATTTGCGCCCAATCCATTGCCTCTACTACGCCCTGACCTGCATGAATAGATAAAATCGCTGAATTTTTATCATAAATTCCAGACAAATAAAGATAAA
>PMIU01000033.1:227-3029 GCA_003157195.1 Candidatus Nomurabacteria bacterium | reverse complement strand
TTTTTAATATTTTTTAAAGTTATTTGCTAGGATTATAAATCTAATATTGTAATTTGTCAACGTCTTGAAAATCCTTACGAGATAAGCTAGAATAGCCCCATGCTTGAATACAGCGAAATAAGAACAGGAAAAATAATAGTTTATGAGGGCGAACCATGCGAGGTTGTGGATAATCATGTAGCTCGCACTCAAATGCGAAAACCGCAGAATCAGGTCAAGCTGAAGAGCTTGCTTTCCGGCCGCACCTGGAATGCCACATTTCATGCTTCAGAAAAGGTTGAAGAAGCCGATATCATTAAGCGCGATGTCAAGTTCATTTATACCAATAGAGGAGAATATTGGTTCTGCGATCCGAAAGATCCTTCAGGCAGATTTCAACTGCCCGAGAAAATTATCGGCGAATCGGCGAAGTTTCTAAAGCCCAACGAAAATGTAATTGCTCTTGTTTGGAGCGATGATGACGAAGAAAAGATAATCAGCATAAAACTTCCGGTCAAAATGGAATTTACAGTCAAAGATGCTCCCCCATCAATAAAAGGCAATACCGCCAACGGCGGAGGCAAGATCGTCACGCTTGAGAATGGCATTAAAATAAGCGTTCCCTTTTTCGTCAATACCGGCGACAAAATACGCATCAATACTGAAACCAACGAATACGTTGAAAGAGTGCAATAAGATTTTAGAGCCGTTGATCGGGATTGAACCGNNTCTTACCAAGAACGTGCTCTACCAACTGAGCTACAACGGCTTATTGACCTGGCCAATAGCGTTCATACTACTATAAATTAAAGCCTTTTTCAATACAAAGGTTTGCAAAATTTTCAATTTTAAGTACAATAACAAGATGTTATATAGCGGGATAATATGATTGTCATCTCGCAAAGGAATATAGCTCTCATAACCTTAAGGTTATGATTGATGATGTTAAAAATTAAAATCATAGCGGGATAGAGAAATGGCATCTCGTAAGGCTCATAACCTTAAGACGGCCGTTCGATTCGGCCTCCCGCAACAAGAAAACTTCTTCACCTTAATGTAAGGGGAGGATTTGAGGTGGGGTTAAATATATCCATAACTGTGAAAAATTTGCTCGTATAAAGCAATGACTCTTTTGGCTTCGTGCTGAGAGAGCTCGAAGGCCAGACCTTCGTGAGCTATCCTGTTTCTGATGGTGTGAACTTCCCAGGCAGTGGTTAATTGGGGGAAAGTTTCTTGATTGGAAGATTTTAATTTATCACCCAAGTTGTCGCCCTTGAAACCAAGCTGATCCAACAATTCTTCCAGCATCGAATCCGCCTCGATAATCGCCAGTTTCCAGTCACTACCATGCTGGGAGAAAAGATAGTTGAGGGTCTTGCCCCAGCGTTCATTTTTCGAACCACCGACTTCTTCGTGTAAATGTTTTTCATATTCGGCTTTATTATGAGCATATTCATGTATTTCGTGATGCAAATGCGCATGTTCCTTTTTTCGTATTTCTAGCAAACGCACAAAAGTGTAGCAGATTATTGCTATGAAAAATATCGCAAAGAAAACAAGGATAGTTTTTTCGACGGCTATGGCATTATCGCTCGAAATAAAAAACCAAAGGTCTCTGAAAAAAGGAAAAAGATGATTAAATAAATATCCGGGATCAAGATACCTGGAATCCAGGAAAGTTCCGGTGTTGGGATTATTTTGAGGGACGGTATACATATTTATATTATACCCTGTAGTGAAATTTCTTCAAAATTCTACTACGGGGTTATACTCTATTTTTCTCTAATTTCTTCAAATTTCTTGCCAACTTCGAAAAGCAGGTCTTCGCGAAAATGCGGAGCCATAAACTGAATGGAAAAAGGCATTCCTTCTTTATTTTTACCGGAAGGCAGGGCAATAGACGGAACTCCGGAAAGATTGGCCGGAGCGGAAAAGATATCGCAGAGATACATAGCCACCGGGTCATCCATTTTCTCCCCTATTTTAAAAGCAGTCATCGGGGCGGTCGGAGTGAGAATATAGTCAACACTTTCAAAAGCTTTCATAACTTCTTCTCTTATTTTTTCTCGGACTTTTATGGCCTTGTTGTAGTAGGCATCATAATATCCATGTGAAAGCACATAAGTGCCAAGCAAGATTCTGCGGCGAGCTTCTTTGCCGAATCCTTTTGCGCGGCTTTTCTTGTACACTTCGAGTAAATCTTTTCCATCACTATGATAACCATATCGAATACCGTCAAAACGGGAAAGGTTCGTGGAAACTTCCGCTGGCATAATTATGTAATAAACCGCGAGCGAATACTTCGCGTGTAGAAGTTCTATGTCAACGATTTCATATCCGGCACCTTTAAATTTTTCCAGAGACTGCTTAAAGTTTTCCTGTACCGATGGGTCCACTCCTTCTTTAAACAAATGCCACGGCACTCCGATTTTTTTCGCATTTTTTTTATTATTTGGATTCCTCAAGACATCCGGCGCAGAAGTGCTGTCTTCGCTGTCATATCTGGACAAAAGATTGAAAATAATTTCCGCATCACGCACGCACTTTCCAAATGGAGAAACCTGGTCGAGTGAGTTTCCCATCGCGATAATCCCCTGCCTAGAAACCGCACCATAAGTCGGCTTTAAACCCACCAGGCCGCAAAAAGCCGAGGGTTCCCGCACGGAACCGCAAGTTTCTGTACCTATGGCGGCCAAGGTTAAATTACCCGCCAGCGCGGCTGCAGAGCCCCCAGAAGAGCCTCCTGGCACCCTTTCCAAATCAAGCGGGTTTCTGGTCACCCCGTAAGCGGATGTTTGAGTGGAAGAGCCCATGGCAAATTCG
>PMIU01000033.1:0-200 GCA_003157195.1 Candidatus Nomurabacteria bacterium | reverse complement strand
GCTTCATCCGCTTGTTTTAATACATCATCATAAACTTCTAAATACGCATTCAGCTCTTTGTTTTTTTCTTTTATAACTTTCAAATATTCTTCCGCCAATTCCCTGCAGGTAAAAACACCTTTTTTCAAACTTTCATGAGCTTTCTCAATTGTCAGATTTTTCAAATCAATCATTTTATAAAATCTTTTTCACTTTTAAAA
>PMIU01000028.1 GCA_003157195.1 Candidatus Nomurabacteria bacterium | reverse complement strand
TAAATTATAAAATAACATTATTAAACAGTTTTAAATTGTATTAAACAATATTTAATAGGGGTGCAATCATGACACGGAAAACAAGCAACATCAATATGGCGGCTCTTGAAGCCGAAGACGAAAAAAAAGAAAAAAGTTTTGCCCAGGAGGCGCAATTATCAGAACGTGGAAACGTGGCGAAAGGTCAGGGAGGCAGACCAAGAGTAGAAGAAGAAGACAAAGCCAACAAGCCGATGACGGTCTACTTCACAGAATCAGAGAGAGAGACTGTAAAATCCTATTGTAGTCGAACTTCGTTTTCAAGTCTCGTCAAACAATTATTGGCCGATAAGGGAATTTTATAAATTACGCTAAAGCGGGTGTAAAAATGAAAAAAGGTTATAAAGCATTCTGGACTATTTTTATAGTTTCTAACATATCGAGCATGTTTTTTAATGTTCCCGAACGGATTCTAACTATTGGTGGCTGGATCATGCTTGCTTCTCTTATTTGTGGCTACTTTTTTGAACCATCACCACCTAAAAAACCAATTTATTATCCGCGCTCTACCGGCACTTGCTCTCGTTGTGGGGGACAAACTTATAACGGCAAATCCATTTGTCATGATTGCGATTTTAAAGAAGAACAGGATTACCGGTATCATAGAGACGGTCACGTGTGAAAATTCATTTTTAAAGGGGCACTCATATGCGTACTGTTGATCGGATCATAGCTATATCTGATGTTCATGGCGAAAATCAAAAACTGCTGAACTTACTTAAAAAAGCCGAATATAATTCCTCCCTGGACTTGTTGGTTATCGTTGGCGATATGATTGACAGGGGTATGGAAAACCTCGACACCCTTGCCACCTGTGAGGAATTACGCAAAAGCGGTGCGGTACTTCTCAAAGGCAATCATGAAGTTTTTCTCATAAACGCTATTGATGAAATGTTAAAAACCGACTTGTGGCGGCTTAACATTAAAATGAGCGAATTCCTATACACATGGGTTAAAAGCTATGGGGGCGCGCCTACTTTTGATGAAATCGAAAATCTTCCGGACGAAAAATTGATTGAAATCAGAAATTTTTTAAAGTCGTTACCCTTATACTTTTCCAGTGGAAACTATATTTTCGTTCACGCCGGAGCCAATGTACGAAAGCCGATTGAGGCCAATACCGAAGACGAAACAGTATGGATGAAGGAAAATTTTACATGGTGTCCTGGTTACAAGGGTAAAGTGCTGATTTTTGGCCATACCCCGACGTGGCAATTTGGAAAATACATTAAGCTAGATAAAAATGTTAAAAAATCAGCGAAAATCTGGTTTGATACAATCAATAAGGACAAGGTAGGCATTGACTGTGGCGGGGTCTTCGGGGGGCGGCTGGCGGCACTAGAATTGCCTAGCTATCGGGAATTTTACGAATAGAGATGGGGGAATTTTGGATGGATAAGAAGGTTTGGCTCATCCGGCATGGAGAAAGCACAGCAAATGCCGGAGCTGTCACCAAAAATCATATTACTATCCCTTTGAGTACGACGGGACAGGAACAGGCCAAGCGGGTTAGTTTGCTCATACCGGAGTCACCAGCACTGATTATCACCTCACCCTTTACTAGAACCCTCTTGACCGCCAAACCCACCTTAGAACGGTTTCCTTGGGCCATTCATGAGGTGTGGAATGTGCAAGAATTTACCCATTTAGCTGTTGAAAAATATGCAGATACGCCTTATCTTGAAATTAAAAAGAAGCAGCACGAATATTGGGAACGGCTCGATCCAGATTACATTGACGGTGATAGCGCCGAAAGTTTCACTATGCTATTGTCCCGCGCAAAGGCCGCGATTGACCATCTGAACCGACTTCCAAGCGGGTTGGTAGTGATGTTCACCCATGCTCAATTCATTCGCGCCCTGCGGGTTTTAAAGGAAAATCAAAACCCGAACCCACAAGAACTTATCAAGACTTTCATGAGTTTACCACGGGTTGATAATTGCGAAATTACGAAGTGGGAGTGAGCCGGATGGACGAAAAAAGAAAAGCCTCCTTAGACATGGAAGCCCTAGAAAAAAATCTACCTTTTTATTTATGGCATGATCTCCAATTGCTGGTCGAAGGAAGAAAAAATAACGATTCTTGTTTGGATTGTATTTATAATGAATTAGAATCGGATTTCGGTGCTGTAACACGCGACAACACGATCTCGGTATTTCAAAAAAGATATTTAATGAAAAAATATTATGAAGATGCAACGGAAGAAGAACTTCGCGAATGGTTTGAAAAACATTTCAATTATTAAAAGCAGAAGTGAGGAATGACCATGTACTCCAAAGTGGAGAAAATTGAGGACGCGACTCATTGGGTAGCAAAAGCAACGAAACCGGAAAGCAATATCAAAGAAGTCTTTCGAAATTGGAGGAATGAATTTGAATAAGAATAACTCTTTAAAATTAATAACTGCATTTCCAAAACTTTATAAAGAAAATAAAGTTATTTCTTGCGGGGATGGGTGGTTTCAAATTTTATGGGAGTTGTCCCGAAAAATAGAAAAAGAAATTGAGCGAATAGAAAAACAGCTAATACTTGCTGACATTGAAGGGCAGAGACTCCCTTTTATGACCGATGTTAAAGAAAAGTATGGAACTCTGCGTTTTTATATGTCCTGCGAAACGGAAACTATTACAGAGGCCATTAACGCGGCAGAAGATTTAACAAAAATTACTTGCGAAATATGTGGACAGAAGGGAATGATTCGAGAAGGAAGATGGATAAAGGTTCGTTGCGATCAATGCGAAAAAAGTAGGGGTGAATAACAATGATCTATGTAACGGGGGATACCCATGGAAGTCTTGACATAGATAAACTTAATATAAAAAACTTTCCCCAACAAAAAATAATGACTAAGGCCGACTACATTATTATTGCCGGAGATTTTGGCTTAATATGGAGCAATTCGAAGGAAGAAAAGTATTGGTTGAACTGGCTAGAAACTAGAAATTTCACGACGCTTTGGGTAGATGGAAATCACGAGAATTTTGATTTGCTAAACAGCTACCCCATAAGCGAATGGAACGGGGGCAAGG
>PMIU01000035.1 GCA_003157195.1 Candidatus Nomurabacteria bacterium | reverse complement strand
CTTGATTTATTTTTGGCATATTTTTGCTTGCCCCGCCGTGGCGTGGGCTAAAAAATTATTAGACTTATATAAAGCCATACTAGCACTAGAACAAAAAAAAGCAACTTTCTTACGGCATCAGCTGTTTGATGCTTGATTTTATTGTATTTTTTATATCTTTAAACAGACTTGAAAGCGTACCTTCTCCATAGCTGTCATTTTCTTTACTCATTGTGAGTAACCCCANNCAAGGCTGCAAACCAAGATGAGTCGCGAAGTTTGGTTTTGGCGTTGCCAAAGATATCAGTTGTGCCCAAGCTTGAAGGAAGTTTCAGAGTGGCCTTGGAAAGTTCAGTGAGGAGCGGAGTGTTGGAGCCGCCGCCGACGAAAACTATGCCGGCCGGTAAAAGTTCCGACCTTTTTATTTTTTTTAAATTATTTTCTATCAGCTCGAAGATATCCGACAAGCGCGCGTCTATTATCTCATCCAATTTTTTCTTGGAAAATTCCGGCGTGAGATTTCCCAGTTTTAAATCCTCTGCTTTCTCCAGTGGAATTCTAAAACCAAGCGCAATGTCGTTGGTAATTTCTGAAGAGCCGATGGAAAAAGTATAAATTGAAATTAATAATCCATTTTCAAAAACAGAAAGAGAAGTGGTCTGGTCTCCGATGTCCACCAAGGCCACTCCGACTATTTTCTGCTTTTCCGAAAGGGCTATGTTGCTAATTGCAACCGGAGAGGCAATTACATCTATCGTCTCCACTCCCGCTTCGGCGATAACTCCCAATAAGTCTTCCAAATGCTGAATAGAATAGGTAACAAAGAGGGCTTTGGCCTCGAGTTTGGTTCCGCGCATTCCCTCTAATCTGCCTAACACCTCTTTCCCGTCGAGTCGGAAACTTTGGGTATATGTATGAATTATTTTTTTATTACCCAGGTTTAAATTGTCTTCGCAGTCCGAGAGCGCTTTGTTGATGTCGAGAGTGGTCACTTCGCCGTTGGCCTTGGAAATAATAGTTCCACCGGAGCTCGAGACGCTTTGCAAAGTCGTGCCGGAGAGAGAAACAAAAGCGCGTTTTATTTTTAGGCCGGAAGTTTTTTCCGCCAAGCTTACCGCTTCTCGGACGGAACTTGCCGCAAGAGTCGGGTTCACGACATAGCCATGACGTAACCCGAGAGTGGGAGCTTCGCCCACGCCAATAATTTTAGGATTTTTTTCTCCCTTTAAGAATTCTCCGACTACGACTCTGGTCGTCATCGAGCCTACGTCTATTCCCACTGAAATATTTCTGATCATAAAATTTTTCTCTTTCTTCCATTGTACTACCATGTTTCATTCCGTCCAAATGCAGTATGCCGTGGATAACTAAGAAACTCAAAAATTTATCGAAAGTTCTTCCGAATTTTTTTGCCTCTCTCTTGATTACGGCCGGGCAGAGCACAATCTCGCCCATATCCTTACGCAATGGAAAAGACAAAATATTCGTGGGCTTGTTTTTACCCCTGTATTTCTTGTTTAATTCTCTGGATGTTTTCTCGTCGACGCAGGCAATAGACAGGGAATATTTCTTTCCCAGAATTTCATTTTTTATTAAATGAAAATCACTTTCCATGTTACTTAGTTACCATCTTGCCGAGCTTTTTGAGTTTTTCTATTTCTTTTCGGCGAGCCATTCTCTTCAAGGCGCTTTTTTTGACTTTAAGTTTGGATTCTTTCCTTAGGCTGTAGCGGGCGCCCTTCACTTTGCGGATAATGCCGGATTCTTGAATACGCCTGGAAAAGCGGCGCAAAACACTTGAATTGTTTTCGTTTGGATTTTTCTTCACCTCGATTACTGTTTTTGCCATATAGCCTAGGTTACCATATAAAAGATTTTTTGCAAATACCCAATTTTTTATTGACTTTTCCATTAAAAAATATAGTATTCGTGTATGGATCAAACAGCAGATTATATAACCGAAGAAAAAAGGACGGAACTTTTGGCCGAGTTAAAAAACTTAGAAGGACCGAAAAGAAAAGAAATTATAGACAACTTGGAATATGCCAAATCGTTGGGCGACTTGTCGGAAAATGCGGAATACCACCAGGTTCGTGAAGAGCAGGGCAAGCTGGAAGAACGCATTGCAAAAATAAAGCAAATTTTACAATCTTCCCAAACTATGAAGGCTGGCGGGGGAGACGTTGTCCAGATGGGTTCCAAAGTTGTGGTGCAGAAAGACGGCTCCAAAGAATCAAAAAATTATGTTATAGTTGGGTCTGAAGAGGCGGATATGGTCAAGGGAAAAATTTCCAACCATTCGCCGTTTGGCGTGGCTCTCTTCGGCAAGAAAAAAGGTGACACGGTAACCTTTCAGACTCCGGGCGGAATCGTAAATTATAAAATTATAAATGTAACTTAATGTCTTCAATTGATGAAATTAGGGACGCGCGAATAAATAAACTCAAACTCTTAAAAGATAAGGGAGTGAATCCCTATCCGGCTGAATCAAAAAAAGAATTAAGTCTTAAAGAGGCTGTTTTAAATTTTGAAACTTTAGAAAAAAATAAAGAGATCAAATGGATAGCAGGCAGAATAATGTCTATCCGAGGACAGGGCGCTATTATTTTTATTACCTTAAACGACGGCACGGGGGCTTTTCAAGGCTTGCTAAAAAAGGATGTTCTTGGTGACGAGAAATTCGATTTTTGGAATGAAGTTGTGGACATCGGAGACTTTGTGGAAATACAAGGCAGCTTTTTTACGACCAAAAGAGGCGAGAAAACCCTGGAAGCCAAAGACTGGAATATGCTTACCAAAAGTCTGCGACCTTTGCCGGAAAAATGGCATGGACTCACGGATGTGGAGGAAAGATTTCGAAAACGCTATTTGGATATTTTAATGGATGGAGAAAATAAAGAACTTTTGGAAAAGAAAACAAAATTTTGGGACACGGTGCGGAACTTTATGAAAGATCGCGGATTTCTGGAAGTGGAAACTCCGACCCTGGAAATTACCACTGGCGGAGCTGAAGCTACTCCTTTCAAAACTTATAATGAAGATTTTAAACTGCCGCTTTATTTGCGTATCTCCGTCGGCGAGCTTTGGCAGAAGAGGCTGATGGCGGCAGGTTTCGATAAGACTTTTGAAATAGGTAAGATATACCGAAATGAAGGCTCGGACGCGAACCATCTGCAAGAGTTTACGAATATGGAATTTTATTGGTCTTACGCTAATTACCAAGATGGGATGAAACTGGTGGAAGAGCTTTATAAAACTCTTGCGCAGGACGTTTTTGGTACAACGCAATTCGAAACTCGCGGACATAAATTTGATCTCGGCGGAAAGTGGCAAACGATTGATTATTGCGAGACGGTCAAAAAAGAAACCGGCATTGACATCTTGAATACTACTTACGAAGAAGTTAAAAATAAATTGGAAAAGTTGGAAATCAAATATGATGGCGAGACGATGGAGCGGATGATAGACACACTCTGGAAGTATTGTCGCCGAAAAATTTCCGGCCCGGTATTTTTAGTCGGGCACCCGAAGCTTATTTCTCCGCTCTCTAAATCAATGCCGGAAAATGCGGAGCTGACCGAAAGATTTCAGGTAATTATCGCCGGCTCGGAATTAGGAAATGGATATTCGGAATTGAATGACCCGATAAACCAAGCAGAAAGATTCGAAAAGCAACAAGAACTCGCCAAAATGGGAGACAAAGAAGCCATGATGCCAGACGATGAATTTGTGGAAATGCTCGAATACGGTATGCCGCCGACCTGCGGTTTTGGTCTCGGGGGCGAAATGCTCTTTGCCTTCCTTTCCGACAAACCTATCCGAGAAACTCAAATGTTTCCACTAATGAAGCCGAAGGGGGTGGAGTAAAAAAAATTACCACCCTTAACCCCTCCTTAATCAAGGAGGGGAGGAATACATCCACCTCGTCCTTTGATTACAAAGTCCACCCCTCAAGAGGGGAATAATTTATAAACAAATATACCTCGAAAACCGATAGGCATCGAGGTATTTGGCGTATTACGCCGATATTTTATTTAGCACCCCTGTTAGAGCTTTGCAGCCTCCAACTTCCTGTGCTGAAATCAGCACGGATGTGGCTAGGAGCCAATAACAGGGGTGCACTTCTGCCGCATCTATATGGATTATAAAACTACCGCAGAAAAACAGGCATAATATACAAAAATCGTGG
>PMIU01000091.1 GCA_003157195.1 Candidatus Nomurabacteria bacterium | reverse complement strand
CTTGCCGCGGGGTAATTGATTTTTTTTCTTGAATTTCAAGGGTCATACCTATTTCTTGTGGCCATTCATGAATAATTTTGCAACTTTTGGCTAATATATTTTCACTAAAATTACCATTTTGAGGGATAATTCCTTCTGTACACTGCAGATGACTCAACTTTTTAAACGAAGAAAAATGAAAATGAACTGTATTTTTTTTAAGTTCAAGGAAACTAGTAAAAGGCGAGCAATTCTTTGGAGAAAATTTAATTTTCTCCTGTAATTTTTTAAATCTATCGTGCGTGTAAGCCCAATGCCCGATATCCCATACAATTTTAATTCCGGTCTTCGGTAAATTATTAAAATCTTTAGGAAAAACAAAAACTGAATCAAAATCATCTCCCTTGTTTCCGATAATTGGTAAGTTTTCTATACATACAGTTACATTTTGGCTTCGTGCGAACACCCCAAGAGTTTTATAAAAATTAATATATTTTTGTCTGATTTGTGGTAATTTTTTATGATCAAATTTTCCCAACGGACGTATGTGGTTTGAGTGTAAAACTAGATATGGAATTTTATTTTGACCGACTATTTCTACGGTTTTATAAAGCAACTTGCTAAGAACTTTGGATTCCAAGTAATCCGAATTTTCTGTGGGAAAATGAAAAGCCCTAATGGTCCCAATTTGGCTTGCGTCGTGAAGTAGTTTGGATAATTTATTACTTTCAACTAACTCCAAAAGTTCTTTGCCGTCAAAAACATTAGCTTCTAGTAAAAATCTATGTTGGCTAATCAATCTCTTAGGTAATTGACTGGTGTCAGTTAAAAGAAAAGGTATGCAGAGCTTAATCATAATTAGGATTTAATTTGCCTCAAGCAGGAAAAAGCTTCAGCATATTTTAAATTAACCTTTGAGCCCCAAACTTTAGCATTTGCTTCAATAGTCTCCAGAGAACGAGGATGAGGAAATGGATGTAATTCGCTTTGGTAACAATTCATAGCTTTCAATTTTTTCTTTATTTCAGTCTCAATATTTACAAAAACATTTGGTAAAAATGCTCTGCTAGGAATATATCCAGCCATTTCCGTGGAAGAAAGAGTTTCAAATTGATAAATAGCTTGAACGGAATTATTTTCAATTGGTCGACAAGCTATAGTTACCGCTTCTGCGGTTCTTTGATGGTCAATATTTAAATCACCAAAATGGTGAGTGTAAACTATTGTTGGCTTGACCTTGTTTACATAGAAGGAAACCTTTTTGGCGATATCAAGCATATCAACGTTGTCGAAACGGTTATCGGGAAAGCTTTCTTTGTAAAAAGATTTTATATTTAAAAAAGATAAAGCCTTTTTTGTCTCTTGTTGTGATTTTTGTTTAAGATTTTCTGGCAATTCTCGGTATGTATTACTTCGTGAGCTTTTACCATCCCCTAAAATCAAAACATGAACTTCGTCACCCGCGTTAGCGTGCTTGCAAAGAGTGCCGCCGACCCCAATGATTTCATCATCCGGGTGAGCAACAATAGCTAATATTTTCTGTGTAGATTTGACCATGAATTGTGTTTAATCTCGCCTAAATGCCTACATTATAAGTCACACTAGACAATTTTGTCAAGATCTGCTAATTTATGTAAGAAGTTCAAAAAAGGAAGGAAGTTAATGCCACGTTGGTTTGAAGACGATGAAAGTCCGGAATGCATGAAGCATGACGGAAAGCGGTTGAGTCACCAGGCTCGATTGCTTCTGAAACAAACACGGCGTCTTTCTTTCCACTGTGTACATTGTGGAAGTGAGGTGCCAACCGAGGCTAGCAATACCAAGCATCGGAATCACTGCTCGATCTGTCTATGGTCGCGGCACGTGGACGAGTCGATCGGCGATCGCAGTTCAATCTGTCTCTCTTCGATGGAGCCCTTAGGGTTAACTATCAAGCGAGACGGCGGCGAACTCATGATCGTTCATCGATGCACTGGGTGTGGCAAAATCGTCAAAAACCGGATTGCCGGCGACGACAACGCCACATCACTTGTGAATCTGCTGGACGATAGTGCCAACTTGGATGACCACACGGTTAACGGGTTGGTGGCGAACGGGATTCATCTCTGTCTCGAGCGCGAAGTAGTTGAAGGGTGCATCTGGGGTAACGGGGGGACGAGTTGAAAAACTCGCCCCCCAATTTGTTTTTTTAATATCAATTCAATTATTCAAAAATTTAAAAACTAAAATTTTGGATCAAAAATCTACTGTATCTTTCTTAAATCCATATAAGCATTATGATTTATCACTGTATATTGAATAAAGTATTTATAACTTCCAAAGGAAGTAAACATTCCAAAAAGATCAACAAAAAAAGTCAAAACAAAAAGCACGAATAATGAATACAGAATTTTTTTTCTTGCGGATATTTTTTCAATTTGTCTAGTTTTCTTTTCCATCTTGGAAATCACAACCAGGACCACTATCAAAATAAGAAAAGAAAATAATACAAAATTTTCCGGACCAATAGGAGTAAATAAACCAAAAATCCCGCCAACACGACTTATTACATTAAAGCTACTTTGCGGATCATAGCTAAAAATACAAAACATATAAGAAAAAGTTACGACAATCCACCAAAACCAAATTGTTTGAGTGGTTGGATATTTGCTGGCAACTTCTGTTTTTGGACCCGAATTTATTTTGTGAATATGAACTATAGCCCAAATAACTAGACCGAGATATACAAGTTGACCAACAAAGTAAATGAGGTTACTTAAACTAGTAAGCGCATCTTTAAAAGACGCAACAAAGAAAAACGGTATTGCAAGAAACAACCCTGGTTCAAAAATTAGAATTATGATTATTGCAATAAACAGACTTATAACAAAAAATTTATGTTTTGAAACATATGACTTAATTTTTTCTATGCGAGTTTCCATTTAGCCATTATAACAACAATATGATCTTTTTCTAGTGTTTCACAACGAATACCTTTTTTATGTTTAACCTTCCGAAAAGCTTTATCAAAATAAGCCTCTCGGTCTATCTCACATGACTGTGCCCTCTGTAGGAATCTAACCCCTCTCGGTCTCACTAGCGGGATAAGCTTATAAAATATAGTTAGAAAACTTTGGGTTTATCTAATTATTTTTTTATTTGCCCATTCTAGATAATATTTCAGAACCGGTAGCTGTAAAGGAAAAATTTTCTCTGGAGTTGTTATTATCATTTTTTCCAATTCACTTAAACTAACCCAGATTGGGTCTTTGGCTTCAGTTTCTTGCATTTTGACTTCTCCTTCAACTTCACATAAAAACACAAAGCCAATCCAAGGTAATCCATTTCTGGTAGACAAAACCTGCTGACATAAAAATGGTTTAAAAACAAAAGCTTTGTCTCCAGTTGTTGGTTCGTCTATGTTGCTTTTAAAATCATCAATTATTTTAACAACATCTAAACCGCATTCCTCTTTTACTTCTCGTTTTAGGGTATCGTAAACATCTTCGTAGGCTTCAATACCACCAGCGGGAATTTCAAGCATTCCAGAATAGGGGGAATTTATGTGCGGCTTCCACCTAGTTTGAATAAAAATTTTTAAACCGTCAGTATCTTTTTTTTGCAATATAGCAGAAATTACAGGTCTAGTTTTATTTTGTTCCATGTTTTTGAGCGATAAAATTTACATAACGACTATCTTCATCAACACGCTTGCCAGACGATAAGTTTAACTCTATTAATATTAAATTAAATCTTTTAATTATATGTTCCATAATATAATCCTTGGTCCAAATGCGTCTAAGGTGGCCATCTGAATCTAAAACCAAATTATCCGCAACAGTTTTACTTTTTTGGATTTTTGGATCCAGTAAATTTTTACCTTCAATCATAATATAACCACCATCTTTAAGCATGCCTAATGTTTGCTCTAAAAGTTTTTCTAAATCTACATCAGAAACATGAAGGCTACTTCTGGCGTAAATTACATCAAGTGTGTTGCACCTGCTAATGGTATATTTTTTATATCTGCGGTAATGGGTCTTACAAAATCAATACTTCCATCAGCCATAGCATCTTCTTCTAGATGTTTCAAGGCAGTAAAAGAAAAATCTAAAGCATAAATTTCACAATTTTTTTCTCGCACAAAAAATCTGGAATCTCTTCCTGAAGCTGCTCCCAAATCTAACACTTTGGCACCTTCGGGAATATATCCTAAGCATTCTTTTGCAAACTCATTTGGAGTATTGGCAATATCTTTATGTTCAGACCTTCTTCTTTTATGCTGAGCATTCCAAAGATCTTTTTGTGAAATGGCTTCTTTCATATTTTATTTATAACATTTATAAAAAATAGCGCAAATAAAATTTGCCTACATTCGCTCTCTTCCATTTTCTAATACTTTTTCTAAAAAACAAACCCCCTCTCGGTCTCACTAACGGGATAAACTTATAAAATATAGTTAAAAAAAATTCAGTTCGATTCCTATTGGGGTGCTCATTTATGAACTCAAAAATATCCAGCATTTAAGCCTCTCTGTCGGTCTCACATGACTGTGCCCTCAGTAGGAATCGAACCTACATCTCATCCTTAGGACGGATTTGCTCTATCCATTGAGCTATGAGGGNNCCGCAAGCTCGCATTCTATCCATTAAACTATGAGGGCATATTTATTTGTTCTAAAATACATCAAAAGAGGGCTATTTTTCAGACTAACAGTTTTTATTTTAAAAGCCAAGAGCTTCCATTATTTTTTCCGACGGATGTTCTTTCATTTCTACTTCCGGGATATTTTGCTCGAGCATTATGGAATGTATTTCTTCCGCCAGGTCTTCATGTATCGGGATGGTTATTATCGGCATAAAAATTCTTTCCGAATGGATGAAAAACAACGGTTTGACGTTCGTGTCAGGGTTTGCGCCTATTTGCACCCAAAAAG
>PMIU01000050.1 GCA_003157195.1 Candidatus Nomurabacteria bacterium | reverse complement strand
TTGCCAAGTTGCAATCGTAAACACAACTAACGATTTCAGTGAATCATATGTGACTGCTTTGGAACCCAAAATAACTGTTTTATACGGAGACAAAAAAGAAGAATCGGCAAAGAAATTAGGAGCGGAAAGTGTCAGCATGGTAACAAAGATAACAATTTTGAAAGACAAGCTACCGGAAGAAATGGAAATCGCAGTTCTCGGTTAATTGATTATTAAACCTTAACTATGGCAGGTCTTAAAGTTCCTCCAAACAATGAAGAAGCCGAACAAAGCGTTTTGGGCGCAATACTTATAGATAAGGATGCCATTGCAACGGTTTCTTCGCTTATTTCGTCCGCTGACTTTTATAACCCCGTCAACGGTATGATTTTTGACGCAATGCTTTCGCTTTACGAAAAAGGGAAACCCATTGATATTCTGACCTTAAGAACCGCAATCAAGAAAAATAAAAATTTTAAAGACTTTGAGCAGTCTTACTTAACAGAACTTATTAATGTCGTGCCGACAGCCGCGAATATTGAACATTATGCGGTCATGATCAAAGATACCGCTACGAAAAGAGCCCTCATTCATGCAGGGTCTCTTATTTCCGAAATGGGCTTCGGAGAAGACAGAGAAATAGATAATATCTTGGACAAAGCGGAATCATCTATTTTTGCAATTTCCCAAAAAAGTTCCTTAAGGTCATTTATTCCCCTGAAGGAAGCTTTAGCCGAGAGTTTTGACAGGATTGACGAACTTCACAAAAAAGGAGCCGGACTCAGGGGAATAAAAACGGGCTTTGTTGATTTGGATAATACTTTGTCCGGAATGCAGCAATCAAATCTTCTTATTTTGGCAGCCCGTCCAGGACAAGGAAAAACCGCAATGATCGTTAATATTGCCCAGCATGCTGCAGTAGTTGATAAAATTCCCGTTGCAATTTTCTCTTTGGAAATGAGTAAGGAAGAATTGGTCGACCGTTTGCTGGTCGGACAGGCGGACGTTGACGCCTGGAGAATAAAAACAGGTAAATTATCGGAGTCCGATTTCACAAAACTGTCAAACGCAATGGGTGAAGTAGCCGATGCGCCTATTTTTATTGATGATACTCCGGGAATTTCAGTCTCGGAAATGAGAACCAAAGCCAGACGACTACAATTGGAACAAAATGTCGGTCTTTTCATTGTCGACTATCTCCAATTGGTTGATCCCGGAAGAAGATATGATAATAGGGTTCAGGAAGTTTCGATTGTTTCTCAATCCCTAAAGAACTTAGCCAGAGAGCTAAAGGTGCCCGTACTGGCAGCGTCCCAGTTGTCCCGAGCAGTTGAGCATAGGGGAGAGAGAAAGCCCCAGCTGGCCGATCTTAGAGAGTCAGGGGCCATAGAGCAGGATGCTGACGTGGTGATGTTCATTTACCGTCCGGATGCAGAAATTACACCGACTATAGCGACAAAACTTCTTATTGCCAAACACAGGAACGGTCCGATGGGGGAGATAGATCTTGTCTTCCGCGGCGACAGAATTAAATTCTATAATGCCGAGAGGAAGCACGAACCCTCTCCGGAATCCAAATAGTGCCCAGGGAGGGAGTCGGACCCACACAGCCTTGCGACTAGTAGTTTTTGAGACTACCGCGTATACCATTCCGCCACCTGGGCATCTTTAGTCACTTGCCCGACAATAGGATATATTATATACTTTTCGATGATGAAATTAAAGCCAAAAATAGGTGTCAGGCTTCCAAATCACGTCATCCCCAGCCGCTATGAGATTACTCTTTTTCCTAACTTGCAGAAGTTCACTTTCAGCGGGAAAGAAGAGATTCTATTGGAAATTACAAAATCCGTGGAAGATATCACGCTTCATGCTGCGGAATTAGATATCAATTCCGCTGAAATCATTGTTGGAAAAGAGAAAATAAAATCAGAAACTATTTCTTACGATGAAAAAGCCGAAACAGTGACTATCAAGTTTGATAAAACAATTTCAAAAGGCCAAAGAAAATTAAAAATGGCCTTCACAGGAATTTTGAACGATAAGATGAGGGGATTTTACAGAAGCAAATATCATATTGAAGGCGTCGAACACCATATGGCGGTAACGCAATTCGAATCGACCGATGCGAGAAGGGCTTTTCCCTCATTCGACGAGCCGGCCAAAAAGGCAATTTTCGATGTTAAGCTGGTAATTCCTGAAGACCATACTGCAATTTCCAACACCATCGAAACTGAAATCGCGGAGCATTCTCCGGGCTATAAAATAGTGACATTTGAGCCGACGCCAAAAATGTCGACCTATCTTCTGGCTTTCATTGTCGGGCACTTTGAGCATATAGAAACGAAAACAAAAACCGGCGTAAAGGTCAGGGTTTTTACCACGCCGGGAAAAAAACATCAGGCTAAATTTGCTTTGGAAACGGCGGCAAAAGTTTTGGAATTTTATGAAGAATATTTTGGAATTCCTTATCCTTTGCCGGTTTTGGATCTGATTGCCATTCCTGATTTTGCCTCCGGTGCAATGGAGAATTGGGGTGCGGTTACTTATAGGGAGACGGCTTTACTCGTTGACGAAGAACTTTCCACCACCATGAGCAAACAACATATCGGATATATTATCGCGCATGAATTGGCACACATGTGGTTTGGAAATTTAGTAACCATGGAATGGTGGACTCATTTGTGGCTAAATGAAGGATTCGCTACATATATCGGATACTTGGCTGTTGATAATGTTTTTCCGCAGTGGAAGATTTGGACGCAATTTGTTTATACAGACCATGCGCAAGCTTTAGGGATGGATGGACTTAAGAACACGCATGCAATTGAAGTTGAGGTCCATCATCCAAGTGAGATTAGCGAAATTTTTGACGACATTAGTTATGAAAAGGGAGCATCAATTATAAGAATGTTGGCGGCTTATTTAGGCAATGAAATTTTCCAAAAAGGCCTCCAGAATTATTTAGCAGAACATAAATATGGAAATGCTATAACTGAAGACTTGTGGAAATCCTTGGAAAAAATATCCGGGAAAAATGTGAAGAAAATCATGGAAAATTGGACAGGAAAACCGGGATATCCGTTGGTAAATATTTTGGAATCAAAAAATAAGCTAAAACTCACTCAATCAAGATTTTTCTCAAGCCCCTTATCCGCAAAAAGAAGTTCGGATAAAACTCTTTGGTCAATTCCTCTTGATTCACTCTTGTTCTCTAAAAAATCTCTTTTTATGCCGAAACACAAGGGCTGGATAAAGCTGA
>PMIU01000081.1 GCA_003157195.1 Candidatus Nomurabacteria bacterium | reverse complement strand
GTCTAGTGCTTGAAAAACATCGGCTGCAACTATTTGTTTTCCGTCCTTTCTTTGAATTTGGGGGTATACGTACATCATATCTAGTGGTCCCATCGGATAACCAGCCTCAATACGGATTGCCAATGTCACTGTATTTTCTGTATAACCATCGGGCAAGACAAAATCATGGATGAGGATCCATTTTGATCCATCATTAATAGCTTCCCATTTTTTATCAAGTCCGTCCAGAAACAGACGATCTTGATCTAAAAGTTCGAAATCTTTTCTATCCATAATATTCTCCTTCGGTTTGACCATGACGAATTGCACGAAACTTTTCGACCCCAGGTTTGCGAAGATTAACTTCTTCATTAAGTTCAATACGTCTCGGAGTGCCACCTTTTATTTTTTCACGCAGGGAATATTCCTTTGGAGGGGTAAGACTGGCTTGTTCCAAAATCTGGTGTCCAAGTATGGTGGGTTTATTCCACGTACAAGGAGTTTCATTAACTTTGAAACGATAAAGTTTTGCAAGCGGCGGTTCCTTGTCTTCTCGTGCATAAATTTCAATATCTACTTCTTCTATTAATATCTCTTCTACCACAGATTCATGTTTTTTTTCTTCCATATATTTTTTACTACTTAAATTAATTTATAATTGGAGCCATGGACTCCGTACTAATTATAATATCAAAGCGTGCTAAGTATTGCAAGCAGTACCTGTGGATAACTGTGCATGCTTGCAATCACAAGCAGATTATGTTATATTTTAGCATATATGGTTAAGGAGTCGGAAGGTAAAAATATAGGAACGCTCGGACAACACCTAGCAGCTATACGAATTGATAGGGGGTTTTCGTTGCGTCAGGTGGAAGATTTAACAAAAAAAATTGTATCGAACGGCTATTTATCTCAAATTGAGACTGGAAAAATACGTCATCCTTCTCCGAATATTCTTCATGCTTTATCAGAAATATATAAAGCGAGTTACGAGCAACTCATGACTATGGCAGGTTATATAAATGCACAGCGGAATGAAAGTATTCATTCTAGGCGTGTTTCAACTCTTTCTTCGCTTAATGTCAGCCAGGCAGAAGAAATGGAATTGGTTAAATACTTGAATTTTAGACGAAAAATGAACAAGCAGTAAATTTAAGAAAAGCTTGGATTTAAAGTATCCTTTTTTTGTTCGATTCTCATCGGGGTGCTTAATTTTTGGAAACAAAAAACCTTACAATATATAGGGCTTACGCATCGCCCTTGACTGTGCGGGATGGGAGAATCGAACTCCCAACCTCAGTTTGGAAAACTGACGTTTTACCATTAAACTAATCCCGCAAATCAAATAACGTGTCGGGCTGCTGGGAGTCGGCTACTACATAGCCAGGTGCTTTTCCACTCATTACATTCATAAGGAAAAGCCTTTCTCCTCCCAGACATAAGCAAATAAATTTGCTTACTCATCCCTCGCTACGTTCGGGCTGCTGGGAGTCGAACCCAGCCTAAATGCTCCCAAAGCACTTGTACAACCGATATACTACAGCCCGCTCTTCAAATTCAACGATGATTCAATATATCACAAAATTATATCGCTGACTACTTTTATCTTGGCTTTTTTGTTTTTCAGGTCCAAATATACCACCAATAAATCTACTTGCCATTCCATCTCATCTTCTATTTTCTTAGACAAAATATAAGTTTGGATTGTCCTTGAGAGTCTTTTTAATTTCCAAGGATGCATATTGTCTTCCGGCCTGGGCTCGTATCTTTCATCGGAACCGCTATAAGATTTCGGAATAAAAGTATTCAAAATTCCTGCCTGCGTAGACAGGTCGCGTGAAACGCTTTTTACCTCGACAAAATGTAGCTTACCAGCTTTTTCGGCGACAATGTCTATTTCGCCCCATTTTTTGGTGTAATTTCTGTCTAAAATTGAAAAACCGTGTTTCACGAGGAACTTTGTGGCTATATTTTCCCCAAGTTCTCCTATCTTTTGCTTTTCTGATGTGAATACCTTCGGCATCCCAGTACTAAAATTTTAACTATATTTATAATCTTAATTTTTCTTTTCTTTCTTTGTTTTTAAGTATATTATTAATATTTCCTAATCAAAAATTTAGTACGGGACAAGTAATTTATGTGTTTCATGAATAACACTACAATTTACGTTTCACGTGAAACAAGCATCTAAATTTCAATGTCTTTTATCAAAATAACCTTATTTTTCAACGTATTTTAATTAAAAGTGGTTCAAAAAGACAACTCCAAACTATGTCCTTTATAAACATTACTAACATAGTTATCCACAATTTTGATAAAATCGTTATATGGTAAAGTTTTTACTAAAGGACATCATATTTGTGCGGCTAGGGAGAATCGAACTCCCGTCTCATCCTTGGCAAGGACGTGTTCTACCACTAAACCATAACCGCTTTTGTTTCTTAGCTTAAAAACAAATTCATTATAATATTTTATAAAAATTAATGCAATTGCAAAATTAGCTTGTAAAATAACAACTATTTACTAATTTTATAAAATAGTGTAAAATAATGAAGTAAATTATTAAATAATTATGCACCCGTAGTGAAATGGATATCATGCCTGCCTTCGAAGCAGTTGTTGGGGGTTCGAATCCCTCCGGGTGCACAATAAGTTGGAAACACTTCAAAAAAATTTAATACAAAAAATACCCAAGGAGGTTTCACATGTAACTGACACTTTAGAAAAAGCTGGCTTTGAAGCGTACCTGGTCGGCGGATGTGTTCGCGATCTTATCTTGGGCAGGGAACCCAAAGACTGGGATGTTACGACCAGCGCCAAACCGGAGCAGATTATCGGCCTTTTCGAAAAGACTGTATATGAAAACACGTTTGGGACTGTGGCTGTGGTTGTTCCTCGTGAAACACAAAGGGATGAGGTTATTCGTGAAACATCAGAAAATATGGTTATCGAGGTCACTCCTTACAGAATTGAGACAAAATATAGCGATTTTAGACATCCGGACGAGGTTAAGTTTAGCGATAATCTATCGGACGACCTTAAAAGACGTGACTTCACGGTCAATGCGCTTGCCCTAGATTCTAAAGGACATCTAACGGATCTATTTGAGGGTATAAAGGACATCAAGGACAAGACCTTGCGAGCTGTGGGCAACCCGGACGACAGATTTGTCGAAGATGCGCTACGAATGTTGCGTGCAATACGCTTCGCTTGCCAACTTAATTTTTCTGTGTCGTATGAAACAACAGAAAGTATTTTAAAAAATGCGGACTTGCTTGCAAAAATTTCTGCCGAAAGAATTCGCGACGAATTTGAAAAAATAATTATGTCAGAAAATCCAAGCACTGGAATTGTAATGTTGCAAAAATTTAATTTGTTAAAAAATATTATTCCGGAACTTGAAGAGGGGATAGGTTGCGAACAATCTGGTGAACATATCTATGATGTTTGGAATCATTTGTTGCATGCGGTGCAACATGCGGCCGACAAGAAATGGCCATTAGAAATAAGGCTGGCGGCGCTTTTTCATGATATCGGGAAACCCAGAAGCAGAAGGCTTGCGCCTTCGCTACT
>PMIU01000003.1 GCA_003157195.1 Candidatus Nomurabacteria bacterium | reverse complement strand
TTTTCCAGAAACTGAAAATATTTTTTTTCAAAATTATTGGGAAAAATTTTAATCTTGCCTGACTTAACTGCCCCTATCGCCTCTTTTGCCAGGGGCTCCATTTTTACAAACCACTGTTCCAAAGGCAAAGGCTCAATCGGATTCTTGCATTTGTAGCATATCTTGGCAATTAATTTGTGGGGCATGGTTTTTTCAAGCAATCCTTTTTCCTCAAGCANNATGACCTGAATTGATAGTAACTTGCTTCTTTTTCCAACTTCAAAATCATTGAAATCATGTGCCGGAGTGACTTTGACTGCGCCCGTTCCGAAGCTCATATCAACTACCGAGTCGGCGATAACCGGAACTTTTCTGTCAATTAACGGCACTATGACTGATTTTCCGATTAAGTTTTTATATCTACCGTCTTCGGGATTAACCATCACGGCCGTGTCACCGAACATGGTTGCAGGACGGGTGGTGGCGACCGTGATAAAGCCGCCTTGCTTTAGGGGATATTTAATATAATAAATCGAACCCTCTTTTTCTTCGCTCAAAACTTCCAGATCCGAAAAGCTGGTTCCGTCGAAAGTGCAATAATTAACCAGCCTTTCGGCACGATAGACCAATTTATCCTCAAAAAGCTTTTTAAAGGTGTCATAAACGATTTCAACCACATCTTTATCCAAAGTATATTTTTCCCTACTCCAATCCAGAGAAAAACCCAGTCTTCTCAGTTGCCCTTCTATTCCTCCCCTGTTTTCGTTGACATACTTTTTTATCATTTCAAAAAGTTCTTCCGGCTTGAAGTCCAATCTCGATTTTCCTTCTGACCGCAGTTTTTTTTCAAAAACAAATTGCGTCTCTATTCCGGCATGATCCGCCCCTGGCAACCATAGCGCAGCTTCTCCTTTCATTCTGTGGTACCTAATAAGAATATCTTCCACTGTAAACATTGCATGCCCAAAATGGAGAGATCCATTGGCATTCGGAGGAGGCAAAATTATTGAATATGGTTTGCCTTTAGGATTTATTTCAGGAGAAAAATATCCTTTCTCTTCCCATTCTTTGTAAATTTTTTCCTCAATTTTTTTATGATTGTAAACTTTGTCCATGAGTTTCTTATTTTACCACAGCTTTTATTTTTTGCCCAACCTTAATGTAAAATCTTTATCTTTATCTATTTGCCCCGAATAACTAACCTTATTTATGCCGCTAATGAATTTTTCCGATGTATCAATCGCTTTAAATTCTTTTGGAAAAGTAAGTGATAGTGCATATGGATAGCTATCAATTCCGGGTTGTTTATAAATTTTTAGATCATAAGTAAAATCCGGCCAGGCAAAAGAAATTTTTTTAGATAAAGAATAGCTTATTTTTATTATTTTTAGTTTTCCCATTGGAACGCTGACTAAAAATCCGAAAAGTGATTTGTCTGTTGTTTGAGTTTTTTCAATTTCTAATCCTTTTGGAGGGCTGAAACTTTTTGCTTCGTAAATTAAGGGGTTTGTTATCGCGTCTGTCAGTGTCTGCTTTTCTCCGTCAATTTCTATTGAATTTATTTCGGAATTTAGAGGAAGAATAATCCGCAAATAATTTGTGTAATCTCCCCCGGGCCATGAACCATCACTGGTATTTTTGTAAGAGATAGTTGCTACCCCGGAAACTTGACCGTTTTGAGCAATATTTATGTTTTGCGAAATGCTTCTTTGAATAAAGGCGTTTACTTTATTCACACCAATATTTGCTTCGCTTACACCAAAATTGTCTTTAATAAAAGATTGTTCATCTTGCCGGCTGTCCCAAAGAGAAGAAGACCAATCGTTAGCCGTAAAAATATTTTGAACACTCCCTTTGTCAAAAGCAAAAAGCAAGTCTTTTTGTTCCATAGCCCCTGCAATGACTTTTCCGATATTTAAATAAGATAGTTCTTTGTTTTCGGTTAACCTTTCCGCAATTGCGTCAAATAAAGATCTTAGAAAGTCCTTTTTTTGTGTAGATCCGGGTAAAGAATTCTTATCGGCATGAGTTTCGGTTAGGGTAAAAAAGTTTTGAGAATCAACTTTTTCATTATAGTCTGAAACATTAACGGAACCGATTTGGTCTAAAAGATTTTTGACAAAGTTTAAATCAACTGCGATAACGCCGCTTACTTTTTGGTTTAGTTCCAGATTTAAAAACATTGCCGCTTTTGCCGCATCAACCGTAAAATCCGGATCAAAATTACTATCCCTTAAATAAAGATGCGGAATTTTTAAAATTCTTCTAATAGCAAATTGGGGCTCAACGTGAACTTTTAATTGTCCATCTGCATCATAAACATCGTGAATTTTGAGATCTGTTATTCTTCCCTTTTCAAGAGTTAAAATTCCATATGAACCAATAAATCCTCCCCCCGGCCTTAATTCCATATTATTTTGAAACAAAATCAGATATGTTTTTTTATTATTTATTCCTATTAAGTCTGGCCAGACATCAATTGTAGAAGATGCAAAACTGATTAAATCTTTGCTCTTGCTTATTAAGTTTTCAAAATCTGATCCAACTGCTTCCTGTGCTTGAACAAAGATTATTGCTTGGCGCAAATTGCTTATTGAATCGTTAAAATCAAATTCAGCATTAGTGGATTTTCCATAGTAAATTTTTTTATATGCGTCTGCCGCTTTTGCCATATAGATAGTAGTATTTGCAACATCCTTGCCTAAATTAACTTGCTTAACAAAA
>PMIU01000059.1 GCA_003157195.1 Candidatus Nomurabacteria bacterium | reverse complement strand
CTGGTTTCTGTGACAGTAAATCCTCTTTAAAGCTTTTTAATAAAGCACAAAAAATCCCCTAAAAGGGGATTTTTTGTGCTTGTTTTTTTTATAAAAAGCTTTATGATATGGATATGGATCCCGTTAGAAGTCCTTCTGTTATTAATCTTACGGGAAACGTTAGAATTGTCTAACATGCCATAGTCGCTATTAGTAAAGTTAACTACGGAAATCTAAAGATTTCCTACTTCTAACGGGATGGAAATTCTGGAGAAAATATTGGGCAATTCGGCGCGGGTAAAAATCATGCGGCTTTTTCTGCTTAACCGGGGCAAAGGTTTCAAGAGTTCTGACGTAGTCAAAAGAAGTCGGGTAAATTCCAGCATTGTCCGCAAAGAGCTTCACTTATTGGCTTCGGTTAATTTCATCAAAAAACGCAGTGCCGCATCCCAAGAATGGTATTTCAATCCTTCTTTCAAATATGGAGGAGAATTCGAAGATTTGTTGGTACGGTCAGACAGCTTGAACAAAGAGAAAATTTTGGACAATTTTAAAAAAGTCGGGCGGGTCAAGCTCGTGATTATTTCCGGCGTATTTATTAAAAATCACGACAGTCGGGTAGATTTGCTGATTGTCGGCGACAAGATGAAAAAGAGTAAAATTGAAGAAGGCATCCGCAGACTTGAAGCCGAGATCGGCGCGGAGCTTGTTTACGCCGTCTTTGAAACCAAAGAATTTTTATATAGATTAAATATGTACGACAAGCTCGTTCGGGACATCATAGATTACCCGCACGAAGTCCTTTTAGAGACAAAAGAGTTATCCACAATGTCTATTGGCAAGCCCTAAAAAAGAGCCAAAATTTGCTATAATATACCTGTGACTTTTATAAGGTCGAACTTATGAAGTATTTATTAATAGTTATTAGTAATTAATTGTTTATGATAAATAATATTTGGCTTACATGGGGTGATGTATTCAATCAATCACTTCAAGCTCTGTGGTGGAATTTTATTCAATTCGCACCAAGACTCATCTTAGCAATTGTCTTTTTTGTAATCGGTTGGTTTTTGGGTTCTCTTATCGCTCGGGCTATCGAGCAAGTGTTTAAGAGTCTAAAAATAGACAGTCTATTTGCGTCTATCGGAGCTGAAGGTTTCATGAGAAAAGCCGGAATGACTTTAGACAGCGGATATTTTGTTGGGCAAGTAGTAAAATGGTTTGTTATTATCGTTTTCCTTCTACCTTCTCTAAACCTGGTCGGCTTATATGATGTTTCTACTTTCTTGACTACCAGTGTTCTCGCATATTTGCCACAAGTGATTATCGCTGCTTTTGTCTTGATCATTGCCGCAATCGTTGCTGAAGGTCTTTCCAAAACAATTTTAGCGACTGCAAAAGCTATGAACTTGGCTTCCGCACACATGCTAGCGACAGTCGCCAAATATGCTGTCTGGGTATTTGCCATCATCATTGCTTTGGGCAAGCTCGGCTTGGATAATTATATGAGTGTTCTTTTCACCGGCATAGTCGCGATGCTTGCACTCGGTGGCGCTTTGGCTTTCGGCTTGGGCGGCAAAGATGCAGCAGGACGATTCATTGAGAAACTTGGCAGAGAAACTTCTCATCAATAAAATAGCTTGTAGTTTTTAGCTAATAACTTTTAGCTGGCAAAAAGACATCATTGTTGGTGTCTTTTTGCGTTTTTGACTTTTTTTATGACGGGTCTATAATGTGTCTATGAAGAAGAAAGTAGTTAAAAAGGAAGATGTAACAAATGCAGATTTGGGACGCATGATACAAGGCCTAGGCTCAGGCATTAAAGGTCTTGATTTGCGTATTTCTAAATTGGAAAGTTATATGAAGGAAGGTTTTGATACTATAGACAATAAAATAGAAAATGTTGATAATCGTTTGTCGCACCAAATGGAGGGTCTAGGTCGCAGGATGGATGATTTTGCCGATAATAAAATTTCCAGACTTACCTACAAAGAACTCGAAAATCGCGTGTTGGTTTTGGAATCAAAAGTTTTACCGAAAGCGAAAAAATAGCAAAAAAGATGTCCCCAGCTTAGGCTGGTTGACATCTTTTTTGCTTTAGTATAATATCTATTTATCAGTATGATAATCACAAGAAACAGTTTAAGAAGGCGGCGTTAGAGCAGACTTTCTTTTGTCTGTTAGGCCCGCCCGAAAGGCGGTTTTTTTGTTCAAAAATCAGGACGAAAGACACTTTGAAAACTAAATTTCTGTCGGGTAAATGTGAGGGTCTTTTCAGGCCCAGACAGGAAAAACCAAAAAAGATATTCTAGTAGCGAGCGGTCGTGAAAAAATATTCTGTTAAATTTTTGGTTTGTGAATTTGTGGTTTTCAAATTTCTTAACAGGAAATTTAAGGGCGTACGGTGGATGCCTTGACTTTAAGAGGCGATGAAGGACGTAGCAAAGCTGCGATAAGCTTCGGGGAGGTGCCTAGCAACCTTTGATCCGGAGATTTCCGAATGGGGAAACCCTGTCGAGTAAACCTCGACAATTTTTATCTTTATGATAAAAGAGCGCACCCTGGGAAGTGAAACATCTCAGTACCAGGAGGAGTAGAAACAAATATGCATTTCGTAAGTAGCGGCGAGCGAAAGCGAAGGAGCCCAAACCGTGGTCGCAAGACTGCGGGGTTGTAAGGTAACAATTTTTATTTATTTAAAGAGGAGTCAAAAAATAAGTTATTAGCTTAAGTTGCTGGAAAGCAACACCATAGGAGGTGATAGTCCCGTGAGCGAAAATAATTTATCTCTTTTATTGTTATTCTTGAGTACCCCAGGACATNNTCTTAAAGATCGATAGTGAACTAGTACCGTGAGGGAAAGGTGAAAAGCAGCCCGATTAGGGCGGTGAAATAGACCTGAACCCGTATGTCTACAAGGAGTCGAAGTTCGTCTTCGGATGAACGACGGCGTGCCTATTGAAGAATGAGCC
>PMIU01000024.1 GCA_003157195.1 Candidatus Nomurabacteria bacterium | reverse complement strand
TTTCATCTTCGGTAATTTTCGCTTCTTTCTTTTTTGACTCAATATCTTCTAAAACAATCACGCGCTCGTGGCGGACAGTAATGCGGCTTTCTTCCAGTTTTTCTTTCAGAACTTTTACCAAGGTTTGCCTCGTCTCTGTGGTTAGTTGCGGGAAAATAACTCTGATGCCCAGGTCATCAGTGGCAACAGATAATCCTAAATTTGCCCCGACGATAGCTTTTTCTATTCCCTTTATTTGGCTTTTATCNNCAATGCCTACCGTCGCCACATTCTTAAGTGGAACGAAAGAACCATAGGACTCTACATTTACTCCGTCGAGCACCATAGGTGAAGCTCGGCCGATATTGAGCTGGCTGTATTCTTTGCTTAAAAATTCCTCCGTCTTTTTGAGTTCTGCTTTAAAATTTGAAAAGTTGTAATTCATGCTTCTATTGTAACACACTAGGTGTAATGAGCGCCACTGATTCCATTAAAGTTTTCGTAGAGCTTCCCGGCATACGTAAAAACTCGCGAACTTTAAAAAAATGCTCAAAAAAACTTATGTCAAAGGTGCCTTTTGACATTTTTTTATGCAGAGAAGCTTCCAGCGCATTTNNACAATTCTTTTATAAAATCAAGTCTACTTTTGAGTGGCATAACGATAAACTTTTCTACCATCTTAGTCTCTTCCGCTAGGTCTTGCTTAGTTGAAACTAAATAGAATCTGGAAACTAGAGTTTTCAACAAAGCATTGATGTCCGGCACAACGAGGAAAAAGTGCGTATTCTCGATCGGCTCTTCGAACATTTTCAGCAAGACATTTTGCGCATCCAGAGAAAAACTGTTTACGCATATTAAAAAAATCTTTTTTGATGAAGAAAAACTTTTATTGACCGACATGGCGCGCAAATCAAAAGCTTCATCAATTTTAAAATNNCTCAAAACTGTTTTTTTGTAGACGTCTAGGTGTTCCAAAGCAATACCTGTGCCTTTGACCACACAGAAAAGAGGATCTTCGGCCATTGTCGCCTTGACCCCCGTTTTTCTATAAACCAAATCTGTAAGATTTCGCAGTTGGGACGAGCCACCGGTCATAATAATGCCGTGGTCGATAATGTCGGAGGCCAGCTCGGGTGGAGTTTCCTGCAAGACATCTTTGATAGCTTTTATAATTTGTCGCAATTCCGGATCTATGGCTTTAACTATTTCATTGGTACCCACTTGGGCGCTACGAGGCAAACCTTGGATAAAGTCACGGCCCTTGATAGTCACCCGAAGCTCTTCTTCGAGGGCTACAGCTGCACCGATTTTAATTTTTACTTCTNNCGTCGTCCCTCCGCCGATATCAACCACCATATAACCTTTCGATTCATAAATAGGAATACCGGCACCGATTGCCGCCAAAATAGGCTCTTTGACCACGTAGGCATTTTTGGCTCCGGCGCGAATGGCGGCTTCCACTACTGCTCGCCTCTCGGTACTGGTCACGCCAGCCGGAACGGAAACCATCACATCCGGCTTAAAGAAATTAAATTTCCCCATCGCCTTGCTTATAAAATATCGCAGCATCGCCTCGGTCACTCGGTAATCCGCAATCACTCCGTCTTTCATCGGACAATAAGTAATGATGGAATCCGGGGTCTTACCAATCATATCTTTCGCTTCGAAACCAATCGCTAAAATTTTATTATCTTGCTCGGAAACCGCCACGACGGAGGGCTCGTTTAAAACCACTCCTTTACCTGGCAAAAACACTAGTGTATTTGCAGTTCCGAGGTCTATACCCAATTTGCGTGAAAAAAATCCCATAAAAGTAATATAGCATATTTGTGCTAAAATAAAAGGATGAAAATCGTGACGGTTGTGCCCCTAAAAAAAGGAGTTTGGAAAGAAGACCTGACATATTTTACAGCGCAAAACATTGCAAATGGAAGTATTGTGTCTATTCCCCTGCGTAATAAGAAAGTTCTTGGTTTGGTGATAGACGTAGAGGACGCCAGTCACGCCAAATCCAATATCAAGGATATGTCTTTTAATTTAAAGAAAATAATTGAAGTGAAAGAACATTCACTTTTCTCAAAAGAATATATCGACTCCACTATTCTGACCAGTAAGTATTTTGTTTCAAACAAGAATAATGGAATTACATCTTTGATACCGGCTGTATTCAGAGAAAATTATGACAAACTGGCAGAATTAAGTAACGAGACAAAACAAAACACAACTTCACCTAAAAATCTTAAATCTGAAAAATCTCTTTTTCAGGCGCCCACAGAAGACCGTTTTTCTGTTTATAAAACTCTCATTCGCGGAGCTTTTGCCCAAAAAAGGTCCGTCTTTATTGTCTTGCCGACCGAACATGACATAAAAATATTTGCGGAATCTCTTTCCCGCGGAATTGAACAATTTACTTTTTGTATGCATAGCGGTATAAGCGCAAAAAAAAGTTTGGCGATTTACGAAAAAATAATAACCTCTAAACACTCGGTTCTCATCATCGGCACGGCACCGTTTCTATCAATACCGCGAAATGATATTGAAACTATAATACTGGAACACGAGAGTTCAAGTGCCTATAAAATGATTGCTAAACCTTACTTTGATTTAAGGGTTTTCGTGGAAATTTACGCTTCAAAAATAAACGCAAAATTCATAATGGCCGATCAAATGCTCCGTTTTGAAACAATCGGGCGAAAAGATACGGATAATTTGAATCCCCTGCACCCATTGTCTTTCAGAACTAATTTTTACGGAGATATCAAAATATTGGGTAAAGAACCTGCTCGCGCAAACGGGGAAAAGTTTAAAGTACTTACAGATGAAAGTGTAGAAGAGATACAAAATGCCATTACCAAGAAACAAAATGTGTTTATCTTTGCGTTACGGAAAGGCTTAGCGACGATGACTGTGTGCAGAGATTGCGGAGATACTCTATCTTGTGAAAAATGCGGAGCGCCATTGGTGCTTTATATGTCACACCAGGGCAAAAAAAGAATGTTTGTCTGCAACCGATGCCTGGAAGATAAAGATGGCGATCTGGCCTGCAAATCATGCGGAAGTTGGAATTTGATGCCACTCGGTATCGGTGTTGACACTGTGTATGAAGAAATAGAAAAATTATTTCCCAAAACAAAAATTTTTAAGTTAGACAAAGAATCCGCAAAAACAAATAGTGGCGCTGAGAAAATTATTAAAGAATTTCAAGAGAATCCGGGCTCAATATTAATAGGTACCGAGATGGCGCTCTTTTATATCAAAGAAAAAGTTTCTCTTTCAATTATCGCATCGTTTGATTCCCTTTGGAGCATACCGAACTTCAAAATGGGAGAAAAAATTATTCAAATAATACTTTCCGTAATCAACAACACAAACAAGAAACTCATCATTAAGACTAAAAATGAAAATGACCCGGCACTTGCCGCCATTTTGTCGGAAAATTTATTGTCTTTTGTGCGGGAAGAATTGGAAGACAGAAAAAAACTGGAATATCCGCCTTTTAAACGTTTTATAAAAATCACTCACTTAGGTGACAAAGAACAAACAACCAGAACAAGAAAAATGCTGGAAGAAGTTCTTGCTGAATATCATCCGGAGATTTTCAGTGGCTTCGTCGCTAGACTCAAAGGCAAATATATGACCAATGCACTAATAAAAATTGACCCGAAAAAATGGTCCGTACCGGAAATTTGCACCGGTTCCAAAATAGACGAAAACCTATTAGCCAAACTTCTTTCTCTGCCACCGGTGTTTGAAATATTTGTAGATCCAGAGGACTTGTTGTAATTTTTTGCGAATTAGTTTATATTTTTAAGCGAAGGAGAGTTCCAATGTCTCAGTATTTAGCTATACCAGCAACTGAACAATTGCCGGAGGAATTTGAGGGACCTGTCAATCAGCTCATTGCCCGGCAGATCGCCGAAAAAAAATATGGATCCAGGATCCGTATTTTTGTGGAAATCACTAACGGCGGTCTCCCTCCCGGCTTCGTGGAAACACGACCTGGGGTGTGGGAATCAACCCAAGTCTCCCCTTACGAGTAGGGGAACACACCCATCTAGAAACCCGCCACAGGCAGAGAGGACCCCGTCCTCGTCGCCGGACGGGTTTTCCTTTTTTTAGGACACAATTACTGTAAACTCCCCTCTTTGCTTTTCTTTATTTTTTACAAAATATTCCAGAACTTCTGCCGGGGTGCCTGTTTTAAATTCTTCATAAATCTTCGTCAGCTCGCGGGCCACACAGACTTTTTTCTGATTCTCTTTGGGGCAGAATTTTACCAATGACTCTAGTGTTTTCAAAATTCTGTGTGGAGATTCATAAAATACCATCGTACGTTTACTAAGAGCTATTTCTTTAAATAAAGTCTCCCTCCCCTTTTTGTGCGGCAAAAAACCAAGAAAAGTGAATTCATGAGTTGGCAGACCGGACGCAGACAAAGCGGTAATCACAGCGCTGGCTCCAGGAATCGGAATCACGTCAACATTTTCTGCGATAGCAGAGTTTGTTGACGTACTAAATTTTTCTTTTATCTGTGATACTAAAAGTGCACCCGGATCAGAAATTCCCGGTGTGCCAGCATCTGAAACCAAGGCTAAGTCTTTGCCGGCTTCCAGTAATTCAAAAATTTTATCCGTTTTCGCGAGTTTACTTTGAGCGTGGTAGCTCATCGTCGACTTGCTAATATTGTATTTATCTAAAAGTTTTTTTGTCACACGTGTGTCTTCGCAAAGTATCAAATCCACATTTTTCAATGTTTCAATAGCCCGGAAAGTGATGTCTCCCAGGTTCCCAATCGGCGTCGCAATGACATAAAATTTTGACATCCCAGTACTAAAATTTTAAATATTAATATTCATCATAATAGCACGTAATCAAAAATTTAGTACGGGACA
>PMIU01000083.1 GCA_003157195.1 Candidatus Nomurabacteria bacterium | reverse complement strand
TTTCAGGCGTGTGAGAGTATCAATGTATGCATTTATTCCCCAGTCGGCAACGTGATTATTGGCAACGGATAAAATATTTATGCCTGCATTTTTTAAAACCGGAATAACTATCGGATCCATGTGAAAAGAATAAATACCTCCAGCATTTTTTCCTTTGTCCGAAACGGTGCCTTCCAGATTGGCAAAAACTATATCAAAAGTTTTTAAAATGTCTGCGTTTGTAAATAATTGAGAATAGTCTCCGCCCAAATGTTTTACTACGGAATTTCTCACTCCGCGGTCGAGCATTATGTCGCCCCCAAAAGCCATATTAACAAATTCTGGTTCTTTCGGAACAATAGGAACATTAATTTTTTCTTCTACCAAAATAGAAATAGGGAATAGTAATGCAAGAATAATTATAAATATATAAATTTTTTTACTCATACCAAAACATAATCGATAGTCTTTTTCTCCAAATCAACTGATGACACTTTTATTCTTACTTTTCCGCCCAGGCGGTAAATTTTCCCCGACGCTTGCGGCCGGGATCCCGACCCCGAAGGGCGTCGGGACTTTTTCCCCTGCCCAACCAATTCCAGCTTCTTTTCGTTAAAGACATAAAAATCATCCTGCATATCCCGCATTCGCACAAGCCCCTCGCATTTTGTTTCTGTCTCTTCCACGTACATGCCCCATTGGGTCATCCCGGAAATTATTCCCTCGAAAGTTTTTCCCAAGCGTTTGCTCATATACTCCACCTGTTTGTATTTTATGGAAGCCCGTTCAGCATCGGAGGCGCGTTTCTCCTGCTCGGAAGAAACGATGGCCAGCTTTTCATATTCCCAAAGTTTATCTTGTTTTATTTTCTTTCCAGCCAAATAGCTCGATAGAAGTCTGTGCACCATAATGTCCGGATATCTCCTGATCGGGGAAGTGAAGTGCGTATAATATTCAAAAGCTAAACCATAGTGCCCGATGTTTTTCGTGGAGTAAATTGCCTTGGCCATAGACCTTATCACTGCTCTTTGCACCGTATCTTCTTCGCTTTTACCTTCCAAACTTAGGAGGAGTTTGTTTATTTCATAAGTTGGAATTATTCCATTTTGTAATGATACTTTGTGTCCCAAACTTCGCAAAAAGAAAGCCAAATCGGCCATTTTTTCTTTGCTGGGCTCGTCGTGTACTCTGTATATTGAAACACTACTATCTTGCTCTTCATTTTTTTTGCCTATATTTTTCTTGGGAGACAATATTTCTGCCACTTTTTTATTTGCCAACAACATAAATTCTTCGATTAATTTATTAGAATCTCCGCGTTCTTTTTTAATTACTTTTATCGGTACCCCTTTGTCATCCAATATGAACTTCACTTCTTCCTGGTCGAGGGATATGGCGCCCTGTGCGAATCTTTCTTTGGTTAATTTTTTTGCCAAATTATTCAAGATGGAGAGCTCTTTATGGAGCGGTGCGTTTGGCTTTTTGATTGATTCTTCTGCACCTTCATAGGTGAATCTTTTTTGTGAATGAATGACCGTGTGCCCAAACCATTGTGTTTTTACTTTTGCATTTTTATCTATTGTAAAAACGGCGCTCATAGTTAGGCGGTCTTTATTGGGGACCAAAGAGCATAAATCATTTGATAAAATTTCCGGAAGCATGGGGATGGTTCTGTCCACTAAGTATACCGAAGTTCCTCGCTCCCGCGCCTCGGCGTCAAGCGCGCTGCCTACTTTGACATAGTGCGACACGTCGGCGATGTGGATGCCGATTTCATAGACCTCACCCGAATTACCACCCCCTGCCCCCTCCTTAATCAAGGAGGGGAGGATTCTGAATGATATCGCATCATCGAAGTCTTTTGCGTCTGAGGGATCAATAGTAAAAGTGAGAGTCTTCCTGAAATCCCTTCTTCCGGCATAATCCGTGTTTCTAATTCCTTCTTGTTTTATTCTCCTAGCTTCGTCTTCTACTTTTCCGGGAAGCTCCGAATCGAAACCCTTTTCCATAGCTATTGAATTCATTTCCGTATTATTATCGCCCGGTCTGCCCAAAACCTTGATTACTTTTCCAAGCGGAGCGATTTTGCCATCAATCCATGAGGTTATTTCCACAAAAACTTTTTGACCTATTTTGGCGCCATTTAGATTTTCCTTGGGAATTAAAATATCCGTGTACATTTTTGTATCGTCCGGTTTCAGGAAAAATACGCCATTTTCCGCTTCCAATACTCCCGCGAAACGGGTCTTGGCGCGAGTAATTATTTTCGAAACTTCGGCCGTTTGCCGATTTTTATTTTTTGGATACAGAATTATTTCTACTGTGTCACCGTGTAGAGCAGTGTTCAAATGTTTGAAATCAATTTCTGGGTCTTCATCATAATCGACAACTTTCACATACCCGGTGCCTTTGGCGGAAATGGAGATGACGCCTTTCACCCTATTTGTTTGCTTTTTGTTCTGATTTTTCATCCCGTTAGAGATTTTCATAAATATTTTTATATAAACTATTTTATAACACAACTCGAAGTCCGTTATCTCTAACGGGACAGGTCCCATTAAATATAGCACAAAATTGCCATTGACGATAGAGTCAAAATGTGGTATACACTATTCGGAATAATTGGGATTTTTCCCTAGGGAGAGTTCAGGTGGCTCAGATGAAGAGTGTACAGAGCGCAGCGTTAATGCTGTGGTGGGTAGACAGGATCATGTCCCTAATCAGACTGATCCCGGTTACGCTTGGCGAGCTGTTGTTAATCGCTATAATACGCGTAGCGATTTCCCC
>PMIU01000052.1 GCA_003157195.1 Candidatus Nomurabacteria bacterium | reverse complement strand
GCGAATTTAATTTTATTTGTCATTTAGTTTTACAAAAATGGTTATTAATTCGACCTTTACATTTTACACAAATACTACGCTTTTCACTTCTGTTTTGTTTCAATCATAAATTTAGGTAAAAATTAAATGTTGGGGTATACTCATAGCAATGAAAAAGAATCTTTTGGGGCTTCTTTTAATAGTGTCTTTTTTTCTGGTTGCCTCTTTTTTCTTTCCGGAGATTTTTGGCAGTGCTGCGTCTTATAAAAAAGGTGAACAGATAGCTGATACTTCTTTACCTGAAACTCNNTCCGCTTGATACAGTAGCTTATGACAAGAAATTAAATGAAATAGCCAATAATCCACCTGATCCGATTATTTACGCAACCGTGAAAACTGCCGGAAAAGATAAGAACGGTAAAACCATAACCATAACCACAAAAGTTCCTCTCGATCCGCAGCCAATCAAAACACATCTTTGGCCAGTGAAAACTGTTTACCCGAATGCCGGTGCGCTCTTGCCATTCAATCGTATTATCGCTTATTATGGAAATTTATATTCAACCAAAATGGGAGTGCTCGGAGAATATCCCGAAGCGGAAATGTTGCGCAGGTTGGACGTGGAAGTGAAAAAGTGGGAAATAGCCGACCCCACAACTCCGGTGATACCGGCCTTGCATTACATCACTGTCGTGGCGCAGGGGAGTCCAGGGGCTAGTGGAATGTACCGAGCTCGAATGCCGGATTCGGAGATAGATAAAGTGCTGGCGATAGCGGCGAAAATAAACGCGATTGTATTTTTGGATGTTCAGGTTGGTTTTTCCAATGTGCAGACAGAAGTTCCATTATTGGAGAAATATTTGAAAATGCCGAATGTGCATCTGGCGCTGGATCCGGAATTTTCCATGACGGGTAAATATCCACCTGGAAAAGTTGTTGGTACTTTAGATGCTTCTGACATAAATTTTGCCTCGAATTATTTAGCTACTTTGGTGCGGGAAAATAATCTCACGCCGAAAATTTTAATTATTCATCGCTATACGCAAAAAATGGTAACGAATTATAAGTTGATTAAAACCATGCCCGAAGTGCAAATCGTTATGAATATGGATGGCTGGGGAGGGCAAGCGAAAAAAATCGGCACTTACAATAATTTTATTTATCCGGAACCGGTGCAGTTTACAGGGTTTAAATTATTTTATAAAAATGATGTTTTAAGTCCCGGAACTACTATGATGACGCCCGCCACACTGCTTAAATTGAATCCACAACCGGTATATATACAGTATCAGTAAAATATGTCACACTATATAAATGGCAGATTCTTCGATAGAAAAAAAAGCCTGGCGAGAAGTAAAATATCATGAAAAGTTTTTAAATGCATTTCGCGGGTTGCGGGTTTTTGGAAATACGACCAGAAATCTATATGTGCATGTTTTTACGGCTTTGTTAGTAATAATTTTAGGATTTTACTTTGAGATTTCCAGCATTGAATGGATTATGCTGGTTTTCGCCATTGGTTTTGTCATAGTCTCGGAGGCCTTCAATACAGCCATTGAAATAGACATAGACCTAACCTCTCCCGAATATCATCCTTTCGCCAGAGATACCAAAGATGTCGCAGCAGCAGCAGTTTTATTGTCCGTTTTTACAGCTATAATCATCGGATTGATTATCTTCTTGCCTAAAATTTTTTAAATTGGTAGAATTGCATATATGGAAAATAACAATGTCAAAATTTTCACTGGAATAATTGTCGTTTTAATTTTGGGAACGATTGCCACGGTATTATTGCAATCAAACAGCAACAATACACCTGCCGGTCCGGGCAAATATGACGCTTTTGCGACCTGCCTGAAAGACAAGGGGGCGACGTTTTACGGAGCTTTTTGGTGTCCGCATTGCCAAGCACAAAAAAAAGCTTTTGGTTCGTCTGCCAAGTATCTGCCTTATGTTGAATGTTCCACGCCTGACGCAAACGGACAGACGCAAATTTGCATAGATAAAAAAATACAAAGTTATCCAACCTGGGAGCTGGCTGATGGCACAATCATTCCCGATGATTCTCCGGATGGAGCCGGAGTCAAATTTGAAACATTAGCTGCTAAAACGGGTTGCGTTTTGCCTCAATAAAAATAAAAATGAACATAGAAGCCACACATTATCTAAATGTTTTTCTCGGAACAGGAGTTATTTTTACTCAGATTTTGTGTGTGGTTGCCTTATTTTTACTTTTCTTTGGTCCAAAGAAAAACTTCTATCTTGATTTTATCAACAAACATGTTTTAGTTTTGGGTTTTTTGATTTCTTTTGTCTCTGCAGTCTTCCCATTGGTTTACTCTGAAATTATTCATTTTCTGCCGTGCTATTTGTGCTGGTGGCAGAGAGTCTTTATGTTCCCGTTGGTTTTGATGTTTGGGGTGGCTCTTTGGGACAAAGATAGAAAAGTGATCCGTTACGCCTTACCACTACTCTGCGCCGGCACCTTAGTTTCCATTTATCATAATTTTTTCTATTATTTTGGAGAGACTTCAGCTACGCCGTGTGACGCTTCGGGTGTGTCTTGTTATCAGCATATCGTTTCCGAGTTCGGAGGATATATCTCGATTCCGATGATGGCATTAACCGCTTTCGCCGCTCTTTTAACTCTGCTTGCGATTGCGCATTTTTATGGAAAGAATAAAATAGACTAGATTATTAATTAATTTACCACACTGTGGGAATAAAATGGGAAAAGGAAACAATGCATATAGAAAAGATGTGAAAAAGCCAAAGAAAACTAAGAAGAAATAGCTGAAAATAGTTAGAATGTCCGGTTTTACAAAAAAAGAAAAATTGTTTTTGAAAAAATTAAATACCCCGACAAAGGTGCAGGATTTTATTAATGGTCTTGAGTTTAATTTTGAAAAGAGTGGGGAGACTCTAAAATCACCGCTTTTTACTTTAAGAGCACATAATGCGCATTGTTTTGAAGGGGCTCTCCTGGGGGCTTATATACTCTCCCAGCATGGTTTTACACCCTATTTAGTACACTTGAAGTCTGTAAAAGACGACTATGATCACGTAATAGCGCCTTTTAAAATAGGCGGATTTTGGGGGGCCTTATCCAAGACAAACCACGCAGTTTTGCGCTATCGCGAACCAATTTATAAAAATATCCGCGAGCTGGCATTGTCTTATTTTCACGAATATTTTTTAAATAATGGACAGAAAACATTGCGGCAATATTCCGGATTATTTAATTTGAATAATCTTAAAAAAGATTGGGTAAATAGAGAAGGGAATCTTTGGTATATAGACAAAAAATTGGATAAAATAAAACACTACGACATTGTGCCGAAAGCTTATTTAAAAAAATTGCGTAAAGCTGAGAAAATAGAAATTGCTTCCGGTAAAATTGTGGAGTATAATTAGCTTTATTAAAAATTATTAATTAACTAAAAAAACTATGATTTATCTATTTATTTTGGGCAGAATCTTATTGGGAGTTTATTTTATAATGAGTGGTTATAATCATTTTAAGAACCACAAAATGCTTACGGGCTATGCGCAGTCAAAAAATGTGCCACTTGCGCCACTCGCTGTGTGGTTCACGGGTTTAATGCTGATAGTCGGAGGTTTGGGAGTTCTTTTCTGGGTGTACTTGAAATTCTCGATACTTTTATTAGTGGTTTTCTTATTAGTAACAACTTTTACAATGCATCAATACTGGAAAATAACCGACCCGATGCAAAGAATGGGGGAGATGGTAAACTTCAACAAAAATATGGGACTCCTGGGTGCTTTGTTGATTCTTCTGGCTATTCCTCTACCTTGGTCAGTATCTTAATTTCCAAAAATACTATCGAGTAATCTTTTAAACCAATTCTTTTTTGGAGTTGGTATTTGAACCATGGTGTCTTGAATAGCATTGATTGTAGTGGTGGTATTTTCTTTTTCGGTTACAGATAATTTTTTTTCTCTTGCTTTTAGTTTGGGAATCAAAACCATTTTTTTTGTTTCTTGCAGAGGTAAGACAGGAGATTTTGATTCTGGTGTGAGCGAGGTAGGCAGAACTGTTATTAGAGGAACAAGTGATGGTGAGAAAGGTGGTATGGTGGGACTTAATGTTGGGGGATTGAGAATGGGTGATGGTACATATGTAATAGGGCCGCCGCTACTCGTCACAGTATTTCCCTCTGTAGTAACATCATCCCCGAAATATAAAAGAACGTTTTCGCCACCCGACAATGTGTATGAATCCATGCCCATCGCAGGACTATCTCCATTAACTTTATATAGCCAGCTATCACAGAGTTCGGTAGTTTCAGAAATCGTAATGCATTTTAAGTAATCGCCAAAACTGTAATGGACAATATTAGAAATATTGAAGTCCGGGCTTAAAGTGTCAGCTTGTTTTATCACAGAAAGTACACTGTTCTCGCTTGGTGTCGGTGATAGCGGTATTGTTCCAGAATAAATAACCACGCCGTTATTTTTTATATCCAAATTTACAAGAGAGGCAGCGTGAGCCACTTTCATCATTCCTAAAAATAACACTACCACAACCAACAAAACCTGCAAAAATTTCTTCATAATTTTGATTTATTTATTGATAAATTTAAAACAAAAAAACTCCTACCGAGAGGAGTCGACATATCAAGATAAATATCAAATCTCAATAATTCCTGCTCGGGATAAACAAAAATGATTGGTGTTCGGACTTGTTCCCGACCTAGGTCGGGACATACCGTAGCGGCACTGTACTGGAATCTAACCAGTTTCCCCAAGCACTTTTTTTAATTTTTTAAACGAACATTTTTAGTATATACTGGTCTTATATATTATGTCAAAAAAGGGTGGGGATAAAATCCGCCATGGGCGGACAAGAATAATGGTCTTTGGAACCTTCGATGGGTTGCATTCGGGGCATCTTAATTTCTTTAAACAAGCAAAAAATTTGCACCAATCTTCATCTTTGATCGTATCAATTGGGAGAGACAAAAATGTTTTTAAAATAAAAGGCAAGTATCCCGATTTGGGAGAAAAAGAAAGAATGGCTTTGGTGAAAAAATGCAAGTTGGTTGACAAGGTAATTTTGTCCGGCGCGAAACATCATTTGCCCCATATTATAAAAATATGTCCGGACATTATTGCCTTAGGTTATGACCAAAAAGCCTACGTTCAAAACTTAAAAAAAGATTTGAAAAATAAAGGTGTTTTGGTAAAAATTGTGCGCTTGAAACCATATAAAGAAAAAAAATATAAAAATCACTTGCTAAAAATAAAAAGATAAATATAATTTTATATTATTAGTATTTTAAATTAATTTAAAAATATTATGGAAGAAATAAACATAATAAAATTCATTAAAAAAGGTTTTACGAACAAAGATTTTGCCCGTGTTTTTTTTACAAGTTTGTTGTCTCTTCTTGTCATTCTTTTGATTGGAGTCGGTTTGGTCTGGTATTTTCGTGGAAATATTTTCGGATACTTTGCCAAAGAATATTTAGCGGAAGTGCAGAATGAAAATAATAATGCAAAAGTTGTTGGTGGAAATTTTGTTGGAAATCAACCAATCTTTTCACAGGATTCTGTAGTGGTTGATACGGTCAAGAAAACCAATCCGGCTGTTGTTTCTATAATCATTTCGCAGGAAGTTCCGAAATACGAAAATTGCATTGACCCAAACCAGCAGCAACAGCAGAATCCATTTGGCGATTTATTTCCGGGTTTTAATTTTGATTTCAATATTCCGCAGTATCAATTATGCCAAAATGGCACCCAAAAACAGGAGGTTGGCGGCGGGTCGGGATTTTTTGTTTCGAGTGATGGCTTAATCGTTACCAACAAGCACGTCGTTGATCAAAAAAATGCGGAATATACCGTGTTTACGAATGATGGCAAGAAACATACGGCCACGGTTATTGCTCGCGACCCTGTCTTAGATATTGCGCTTATAAAAATCGATGGTTCCGGTTTCCAATATCTCTCGCTTGGAAATTCTGATTCTTTGCAAGTGGGGCAGAGCGTTATCGCTATCGGTAATGCGCTTGGAGAATTCAGAAACACTGTTTCCGTCGGGGTAATTTCCGGACTTGCGCGGTCAATTACGGCCGGAGATAGTTCCGGGGGAAGTACGGAAGTTTTGGACCATGTGATTCAAACCGACGCGGCAATTAATCCTGGAAATTCCGGCGG
>PMIU01000084.1 GCA_003157195.1 Candidatus Nomurabacteria bacterium | reverse complement strand
GGAAATCGCTACGCGTATTATAACTCCAATGTCACACTGCTCCCCTGCTCCGGCACAAAAGCATTGATGCCCAGATTGTCCCGCAATTTCTGCGCCAAAAACATTTCTGATTTCGGCTCGCCCATAACCACAAAAACTTTTTTCACTTTATCTTGCATATCTTCCACAAAGCCAATCAATCCATCCGAATCTTTATGTCCGGAATATCCGGAAATCGTCACAATGTGTGCCCGAACAATTACGTCTTCGCCCGTGATGCGCACAGTTTTTACTCCTTCTTGTATCAAGCGCCCGGGTGTACCCACAGACTGATACCCCGTCAAAAGCAAAGTGTTATTAGGATCCGGCAAGTAATGCCTCTCGTGATGCACGATGCGTCCGCCTGTCGACATACCACTCCCAGCAATGACNNCGCACTGTTTATCATTTGTGAATCTTCAGATCTTAAAGTGCTGTGTAGTCCGGGAAAATCAAATATGTGTTTTTCGTGGATCATTGCTTTCTGAGCCGCTTCGTTTAAATAATTTCTATATTGTTTAAAAACTTCTGTCAGTCGTATCGCAAGCGGAGAATCAAAGAAAATAGGCATAATGGGTATGCGGTTATTTTTTACCAGTTCATCCAGTTCAAAAAGAAGCTCTTGCGAACGTTCCAAAGAAAATGTCGGAATAATAAGTGTTCCCTTTCTTTTATAATTATCTTCAATTGTTTCCTCTAAGTGCCTACGGCGATCATTTCTGGATTCATGATTTCTGTCGCCGTAAACAGATTCCATTACCAAATAATCCGCATCGGTGACTTTTTCTGTATCCGGCAAAATTGGCGATGGTGAATTACCCAAGTCTCCGGTAAAAAGAATTTTTGTCCGACGCGCTTTCGCGGTCGGACTCCCGACTGAAGCGTCGGGATTGCTTACTATAAACTCAATCATCGCCGAACCCAAAATATGCCCGGCATTTAAAAAAGTAACTTCCAGATTTGGCGTCACATTTATCTTGTCATGATATTTAAAACCAGTCCAGAGCGAGAGCGCGAGCTTTATATTCTCTTCGGTGTAAATTTTATCCAAACCGAGTTCTTTATTGTTCTTTAAAATGCCGGCGGTGTCTTCCAGCATCGGGCCGGCGAGGCTCTTGGTCGGCTCGGTGGAATAAATCTTCCCACGAAATCCTTCATTGATTAGTTTTGGTATGCGTCCCAAGTGGTCCACATGCCCGTGAGTTACAAAAAGTATGTCTATAGTTTTCGGATCGTATTTAAAAGGGTCCCAGTTTATATCGTCGGCCAGTTTTTCTCCCTGGGTGAGCCCGCAATCCACCAGTATTCTTTTTCCATCAATTTCCAAAAGAAAGTTTGCGCCAGTTACCGATCCTGTTCCTCCATAAAATGTAATTTTAGCTTGTTTGTCCATTGATTGATTATACTTTTAATTTCAGAAAATCACCACCCCTTAGTCCCCTCCTCCGAAAGGAGGGGAGGAATGCTATAAATTAGTGTCCCAAGAAAAAATCTCCACCTCGGCGGAGAGTTCTTCTTAGGACTATTTCAGAAATATTACCGTAGCTTCTAGCTAGGTGGGTGCTAGACGAATCCCGCCAAGGCGGGAACCGATCGAAGCTCCCATAAAATAGTGTTCTAGGTAATAATCGGAAATAACCCTACTTAAACTATATTCCCTTTAAAATTTTAAGCAACTGGACGAGGTATTTTTTTTGTTTCGGAATTATTTGTTCATTAAAATCTCATATCACACCAGTTTATTTTGTATTTTCCTTCAATTAAGGTTTTTTCTCCGTCGTTCCAAGTCTGATGTTCGCTTAAATTAAGTTTTTTTATCATTTCAGAAATTTCTTTTTCACTAGGAGCTTCAATTTCTAAATAAGCAGGCATTTTTGGATAAGTATCTAAATCAAATTGCACACTTTCAAGCTTCCATGATATTCTTCTTTTCTCTTGGTGCGCATAACACACGAGCCCAATTGCTTCAAAAAGTGTTTTTGTATTTTCGTGATTATCCACGAGCACATTTACTTCCCGCACCTTGCGTGCCGAACCTTCTATCTCATGTTTCCCTTTCCAGGTAACCTCAATTTTTCCCGTACTATAAGAACGTACGCGTAAAAACCAAGGTTGATGGTCTTTGTCAAAACCTGGAGCGGAAAACCAATCTACTGTCAGCATCACTTCCTGTATTTTTTTTGCTCCAAGAGCCTCTAAATTTTTTATTAAAGATTTTGTATCAACTTCCAAAACTTTTGTTTCAATTTCGTGCATAAAAATTTGTTATTATATTAAACTTTTTTAATCTTCGAAATCAAACTCATGAACAGAGCTGTTCTGTATTTTTTCGTGAACTTGATTATTTAATAAATTATGAAGCATACGGATATTTCCTCCATGTGTCAAAACGAGTATCTTTTTATCTTTTTTTGTATTACAAATATCTTCAATGAAAGCGAAAAGTCTTTGTTTAACATCTTCTGCTGATTCACCCCCGTACGACCGATAGTTATATTTCTGAAGCTTATCAATTTCTTTCATTTCCGAACTCATTTCATCCCACGATATACCTCCCAAAGATCCAAAATTTCTTTCTCTTAATCTTGCGTCGTATTGAATAGGCAAATTTAGTTTTTGATTTATAATTTCTGCTGTTTGCTTACATCTGATTAAATCAGAACAGTAAATTTCTGAAAAATCCATTGGTATCTCAAGGGAAGTTTTCCTGGCTTGTTCAATACCTTCGTCATTTAGGGGGCTATCAACCCAGCCAGTAGTCGTGTTGTTTTTATTGCTTACTGTCTCGCCGTGCCGTACAAAATATAGTTTCATAAGTTTATTTCTTGTTAAATTTTTCCCAAAGCATAATTGGGTATTTTCCGTCAATAACTCTATCTTCTTTAGATATTCCAATGGTGCCAAGAAAATCAAACAACTCTTCTTGAATCTTTTTTCTTTCCTCCGGATCAGTATGAGTAACAATTTTTTCCGCCTCAATAAAATCTCCTAGGTCTTTTACTGTATCTAAGACAACTTCAACATCTCCAACATGGGTTTTTATTCTCTTCTTGTCAACAGATGGCACTTCGTAAAATTTCAGAAGTTTTACAATTTCAATCATTTTATCTCCATCCATAATTTCAAGTTCACGTTCTATGCAGTCCTGCCTGCCACTTTGTGTTATTTTTAGGGTAAATAAAACTTTTTCGTTTTCTTTTCTGACACGGAAAACGGGAGTTCCCAAGGGCTCTGGTATGGGTATCCCTTCTGGCAGAAAAATTCTATCTACCTGATGTAGTTCTTCAGAAAATTTACAGCCGAAATCTTCGAGTTTTTTTATGACTGCTTTTCTGTTGCGTAAGTGGGCTTTTACCTCGACTTCATACATAACACCATACTACTAGAGGTTCAGAGCTTTAACAAGTTGTTTTATGAGCCCGACCACTACCGGAGGCGCAAGGAGGCTGTAAGAATCGAGACCTTCATCATCTTTGACAATCCAAGGCTCTTCGGTAATGGTTACTTTGCCTGTTTTTTCGTCATGATTGAATACATATTTTGGAGTTATTTCATAATCATCCACAATGCCATCTTTGATACTATTTACGGGCACAGCGTTTCTTAGAAGGATTTTTGGAATCCCATGCAGAGACATCACTTTTTTGATTAATTTTTCGTCTAAATCTAAGCGTTCACGGATACTTTCAATTCCGACATCGTCGCCTTCCTTGCCCACCATCCTCGCGCCATTGCATTCCGGGTTATCACACTTCAAGAAAAACTTTCCTGTCTTTTCATCATAACCGGCTTCTTTAGTTGGAAAAGTTGTAAGATTTCTCGGTGTTTGACATTTCGGACAAGTAACACGACCACGCATTCGTTCATCGATTACCGACAAAGGAATACTTATAGCCACGAAAATGTCTGGGTCAAGACGATAGTTTACCAAATCTCTGAAATATAATGAGTACTGTATTTGGTCCAAATCACGAGGAAAACCATCCAGGAAAATAACTTTGCGATCAAGTTTATCAATTTCTCTTTTCACCAGCGTTAAAATAAATTCAGTCGGAAGAAGGTTTTTTTGGTTTTTACCAATCAGAGCATCTATGGCATCTTCAATAGAAATATATCCGCGATAATGTTGTTCTAGATATTCGACAAGTTCTTGTCGTTTTTTTGGATCTTCAATATCTTTGTAAGTCGTACGCACTAAATCTCCCACCGAAATATGAGATATTTTGTCTGCTCCGAAAATTTCTGCCATCAGTTTAGTGTAAGTTCCCTTGCCGGCCAGCTTTTTGGCCAAAAAATATGCAATGAAGGTATTGTCTTTCAAATATTCCCTTAGCTTGGCTATCTCTGGTCCGATTTTCGCTTCAAAATACTCCTTGCGATCTTCTCGGTCGTTAAGGTTAAATTTCTTGGTAACGTTGGGTATTTTGGTTTTTTCAACCGGGAAATCAGTTAATGGTCCTTTCATAAAAATCAATTACCCCGCGGCAAG
>PMIU01000076.1 GCA_003157195.1 Candidatus Nomurabacteria bacterium | reverse complement strand
CCCTTTCGAGGTATGACCATGAACATGATACCGATCAGAAGACCGTTACTATGTTCATGGATTTCAGACCATGCCTCAAAAATTGAGGTTTAGGTCATTTAATTGTAATTTTATTCTACAATATTCTACTAAAAACACAATGCGCAGATGAATCTCTTGACAGTTTACTCTATCTACGCTACATTATACCCAGTATATTAAAGTTATATTTTATGGAACTCACAAAGAAGCAAAAAGAGGTGCTTTCAGCAATAAAAGAAATTTCCTCAAAAAAGAGGGTGTCCCCTACGCTCAACGAAATTAGGGATTATTTTGGCTATAAAAAAATTAGTTCTGTCCAAAGACACACGGAAGCCTTAAAAAGAAAAGGCGTTCTTACTTCGGATAAGTATCAAGCTAGAAGTTTGCGAATAAAAAAAACTATTTCAAAAAAATTTAGTATTCCTCTTCTCGGGTCTATTGCTTGCGGGCAACCAATTTTAGCGATTCAAAACATTACCGCATATATACCTTTTGAGGTTAAAGGGGATCCAAAAGAATATTTTTTCTTACGTGCCATCGGAGATAGCATGAATAAAGCAGGAATCGATGACGGTGATCTAGTTTTAGTGAAAAGCCAACCTAACGCAGAACCTGGCGATAAGGTTGTAGCGTTAATTGGAGACGATGCAACTATAAAAATTTTTAAGAATGGTAAGAATTGTATAATTCTTGAACCAAAATCATACAACACAAAACATAAACCCATTTATATTTTTGATGACCTACAAATTCAAGGAATCGTAAAACATGTAATTCGTAATAAATAATCAAAAATCTATGGCCAACTATCATGTAACAAATCCGAAGGGCTCCAATGTTTGGAAAGTATTAAGAGGAGGAGCCAAGCGTGCAGCTTCTACTGCAAACACGCAAAAAGAAGCTGAAAAAATTGCGAAAGAATTATCTCACAATTCTGGCGGTGGCGAAGTTAGAATCCACAAGCCAAATGGCGGACCCATAAGAGACAGCGACACAGTTTCACCTGGAAAAGATCCTAATCCTCCGAGAGATAGAAAATTCTAATTAATAATTCATTTCAGCTTCATGAAAACAAAAATTCCCAATTAGAAAAGACGCTCAAATGTTGATATTCGGCGTCTTTCCTGTAAGCAAATAATGCTCACATATCCTATTGGCATTATGACAGGTTCTCTAGATATTGACAAACTTTTAATTCATCTAACACTAACGAATTACATGAGCTTATTCACAACGAGAGTTGAGCTTCATGGTGCCAGTTATTCCGATTATGAGACACTTCACGAAGCAATGATCGAAAAAGGATTTAGTCGATATATAACTTCTAATGACGGCATTAAATATCATCTGCCCACAGCTGAATATGACTATCAAGATAGCAACCGTGCTGATGTCTTATCTCTAGCAAAGGCTGCAGCACAAGCAACGGGAAAATCATTTGAAGTTTTAGTAACCGAAGGAATTGGAAGAACTTGGCATAATCTCTCTAAGACCTAGTATTTCCCTCTTCTTGAGGCATAAAACCCACCAATTATAGGTGGGTTTTATTCTAAGAAGCTGTTTCAAAAATCTTTTTGACTAATCCAGTTCTTGCGTAAAACGCCCGACTTATTGAACCATGACCAGGGCCTTTTGTTCTTGCTTGAATCCATTTTCCGTCTTTGCCAGTCAAACTCTTAAAACCTTTTTTGATTAATTTTTCTCTTATGAAATCGTAATCGGCTTTTATTTCTTTTATCAAGTCATCATCCTCTGCAAAATCCAAGCTTGCAACTTTCAAAAGCTCCGCTCCTTCTGAATTTTGACCATGCCACATAACAGCACAAAACACCATTGATTTTAATTTAGCCCAACAATGACTTTCAAAAAAATTATGTTTTTTTAATTCCTCTGGATTTATCATTGTTATTGCCATCGTTTCTTTAGGCGTGAGCTTGTCCCCGATGTAGCGAAAGCTGACTGACTTCAATTCATACGATAAGCCATTGGGAGCTTTTGAAACATTCGTTTCTAGGCCGGCTAGTCGTTCTAAAATCAATCCTTTCCAGCCTTTATTTTGCTTTCCTGTCTCGTATGTCGTAATTCCATGTTGCAAGGCTAGTTTTCTCAAATCTTTACCAACGTATTTTTTCAGATTTTTTATTGCGTTTGCTCTCGTGATTATTTTCATTTGCTTTACTTTAGTTTATTTTTCATATTTTTGTCCAACTCTTCAAACCTTTTAATTGATAAGTCCAAATACTGCTTTTCTGTGTCAATTCCGATAAATTCTCTGCCATACAAATAAGCAGCAAGTCCAGTTGTTGAACTTCCAGCAAAGGGATCTAAAATCAAATCGCCTTTATTTGTGCTCGCCAAAACAATCCTTTTTAGCAAATCCGCAGGTTTTTGAGTTGGGTGCTTGCCAAACCTTTTTTCAATAGGTTTTGGAGTATTAATCGACCAAACAGACCTCATTTGCAGTCCTGGCTTTTTAAGCTGATCCTCTGGCCATTTTCCGTTTTTCATTAAATCGTAATTGAAAGTATGCTTACTTTTTTTATCTTTTCTCGCCCAAATCAAAGTTTCATGGCTGGCAGTAAAAAAACGACAACTTAAATTTGGCGAGGCGTTTGGCTTGAACCATGCAATATCATTCAAAAAATGAAATTTATTGATTTCCAGTGCAAAACCGCATTGATAAATTGAATGATATGTTCCGCTAATCCAAATCGTTCCATTTGGTTTCAACACTCTTCGACATGCTTTTATCCATTCAACATGAAACTCAAAATTCTTTTTTGTGCCATTGCTCAAATCCCAATTTCCTTTTTTGACACTGACCATTTTTCCGTTTTGGCACGTGAAGCTACCGCTTGAAAGAAAATAGGGCGGATCCGCAAAAATCATATCTACCGAATTTTCGGGCATTTTATTTAGAGCATCCAAGCAATCGGCATTATATAGCTTAAATTTAGGCTTTTCGTAAAAGGGTTTCATAGACTTATTATAAGCTATTATCAAACAAAACTCAAAAACTGCTTATGAGCCTTTTTTGCTTTCTCCTTATCCACCCCTAGATAATATTTGCAAGTGGTATCCAGTCTTTCGTGGCCTAAAATCTCTTTGACGTGAACAATCGGACAACCATTGAAAACTAAATTGGTGGCGACTGTATGTCGGAGTATGTGAGGCGTAAGCTTTTTGTCGATTTTCGCCAGCTTTCGATGTCGGTCAAAAAATCGCCATACATCAGCGACTGCAAGCCGGTTGACTGGCGCCTTGGTCACAAAAATTGCCTCATGCGTGTCGTTTCGCCTCTCGAGATACTTCGTTATCCACTCGAGCGATCTTTTCGTAAAGAAGACCGTTCTTTCCTTGTTTCCTTTTCCGATAATTTTCGCTTCCCGCTTTTCCCAGTTTATTGTTTTGCGGTTGAGCGACAAAACCTCGCCTATTCTCATGCCTGTTCCCAGCAAAACTTCAACCAATACTCGAAACCTCAAACCATTCCACTTTCTCACATTTATCGTTTCAATAAAAGCTTCGATTTCCTCTTTCGTGAGAAATATTACCTCTCGCTTAAATCTTTTCGGTGGACGTATTTGTTTTGGATCCAAAACTTCAAGCTTCAAAAAACTTTTGCAATACAGCAAAAAACTTCTCGTTGCATAAACTACGCTTGATATTCTCGATTCGCTCAATCCCCTGTCCATCATCAAGCGTTTTAGTTTCACAAACTCTTGAACTTCGTATTTCTCGACTGGCTTATCTCCGAGGTCTTTTATCATGCTTCGCAGAGAATCACGATATTTGATTATCGTTACGGGAGAGAAATTTAATTCGTAGCGCGAATACTCTAGAAAGTCCTCGATCCTTTGACTCATCATTTTTGGCTCATTTTGGGCTACTCCTTGGAACGCACTCGTTTCTAGGGTGGTTTTTTGGGTTTTTTCGATCATAAAAACTGCAGCTAAATAACTGCAGTTTCCATGTTTCAGCTAAAATATAGAAGGATCTATTTTTTGGCTTATATAGCAAGCTTTTGTGGTTGTCCTGATGCTTTTGAGTCTATTTTTATCAGTCCGAAGACTGATATCGGCCATTAGGTTTGCGCCTCAATAAATTGAAGCGGCTTCACCGTATCTCCCTAGAAAGGAGGTGATCCATCCACAGCTTCCGCTACGGATGCCTTGTTACGACTTCACCCTTATTATCGATCCTACCGTGGTGCCGCCGAAACGGCGCTTCGGGTATTACCGACTCTCTTGGTGTGACGGGCGGTGAGTACAAG
>PMIU01000031.1 GCA_003157195.1 Candidatus Nomurabacteria bacterium | reverse complement strand
TCGCTACGCGTATTATACCAAAAACACACAAATCAAAAAAGCCCACTATGGGACTTTTTTGATTTACCAATTTAGACCTTTGGAGTTTCGCCTTCCGGGCCTTTTTCTTTAAATTCTGCATCCTTAGCTTCTTGGTGTTCTGCTTCTGTAGCAGCGCCTGGTTCTGGAGTTGCACCAGCTTTATTTATCGCCTCGCCAATCTTGGACATTTCAGCAGACAGCTCTTCGGTCGCTTTCTTTATGGCTTCGCCATCGGTACCATCTTTTACGCCTCTAAGCGCGGTAATTTTCGCATTGACGCTATCTTTTAATTCCGCTGGAATTTTGGTTTCGTTATCTTTCAGCGCTTTTTCGGCAGTGTAGATAATCATCTCCGCGGTATTTTTTATATCCACGACTTCTTTTTTCTTTTTATCTTCCTCGGCATGCAGTTCAGCATCAGCTTGCATTTTTTTGATATCCTCGTCTTTCAGGCCCGAGCTGGCCTCTATCTTGATGGATTGCGTCTTACCGGAAGCTTTATCTTTTGCGGCAACATTCAAAATTCCATTCACATCCACATCAAAAGAAACTTCAATCTGCGGCATGCCGCGAGGTGCCGGCGGAACTCCGTCCAGAATAAATCTTCCGAGAGATTTATTGTCGGAAGCCATCGGGCGTTCACCCTGCACGATATGTATTTCCACGGAAGTCTGATTGTCGGCAGCCGTAGAAAATACTTGGGACTTACTGGAAGGAATAGTCGTGTTTCTTTCAATCAATTTTGTCGCCACTCCGCCAAGCGTTTCAATGCCAAGTGAAAGCGGTATAACATCAAGAAGTAAAACATCTCGCACATCGCCCTGCAATACACCAGCTTGCACCGCCGCGCCGAGGGCCACGACTTCGTCCGGATTTATCGACAGGTTTGGTGTTTTGCCGAAAATCTTTTTTACTTCGTCCACAATTTTCGGCATTCTCGTCTGCCCGCCCACCATTACTATTTCGTTAATATCTTCGATTTTAATACCGGAAGCTGCAAGTGCGCGCTTGGTAATGTCTATTGAGCGAGTCACGTATTCATCTGCCAATGATTCCAGCTGGGCACGAGTCATCTTGAGAAGCAAGTGCTGCGGCCCTTGTGCCGTAGAGGTAATGAATGGGATATTAATTTCGCTTTCTACCGCTGTAGAGAGTTCTATTTTAGCCTTTTCCGCCGCTTCATCCAGACGCTGTAAGGCCAATTTGTCACTGCGCACATCGATACCGGAAGTCTTTTTAAATTCTTCTGCAATCCAATTAATAATTTTGAAATCAATATCGCGGCCGCCTAAGTGGCTGTCTCCATCGGTGGACTTCACTTCTATCACATCATCGCCGATTTCTAGCACAGAAACATCGAAAGTTCCGCCGCCAAAATCATATACGACAATCTTTTCATTTTTCTTTTTATTAAAACCGTAAGCAAGCGCTGCAGCTGTCGGCTCGTTGATGATGCGTTTTACATCGAGACCCGCTATCTGCCCGGCATCCTTGGTCGCTTTTCTTTGCGCGTCGTTGAAATAGGCGGGTACGGTGATGATCGCTTCGGTGATTTTTTCTCCCAATTTTGTTTCTACGTCCGTTTTTATCTTGGACAAAATCATCGCCGAGATTTCTTCCGGGCGCATCCATTTGTCGCCCAATTTAATTTCCACTCCGCCGTTGGCTCCTTTTTGTATTTTAAATGAAGAATTTTTTAAATCTTTCTGCACTTCCGGATCGTCAAAATTGTGACCCATAAAACGCTTGATGCCATACACGGTATTTTCCGGATTTGTTACCGCTTGGCGCTTAGCCAAAAGACCAACAATCCGGTCGCCATTTTTGGCGACAGCCACGACGGAAGGCGTCGTGCGATTACCTTCGACATTCTCAATAATTTTCGGCACACCACCCTCAATGATAGCGACTGCCGAATTTGTTGTACCCAAGTCTATACCTATGATTTTTGACATGTGATTTATGTGGTTAAAGCTTATAATCCCGACGTTTCAGTCGGGACCCGACCCTAATGGCGTCGGGTTTAACTTATAATTCGCGACCGCTAAAAACTTGTATAAAGAGAGTATATATGATAAGCTATATATATGTCAAGTAAAACGTCTTACTCAAAGAAAATATTGGAAATTTTGGGTAAAAAACCGGCTGTTTCTGTATTAGAATTACAAGAAATCACCACCCCTTCGCCCCTCCTCAACAAGGAGGGGAGGAAAAATTCGTATGCCGTGACCCGTTGTTTAAAAAATCTTAAAGATGCTGGACTGATAGAACAGATTTCTTCTCCGCAAAATGAATACGCTCGATTAACCAAAGAAGGCAAAAAGAAAATGCACAGTTTGGAATTGGATAATGAAAAAAGTCTGGTGAACACTTCTTGGGATGGCTTTTGGAGAATCATTCTGCTGGATTTGCCGGAAAACAGAAAAAGCGAACGTGAATCTCTACGTTACCTCCTGAAAAAAGCCGGTTTCGTCTGCCTGAAAAATTCCGCTTGGATTTCCCCCTTCCCGTTTGAACATTTATTCGCGAATATAAAAAAAGATCTGGGCCTGACCACTGAAATGATGATCATCGTCACGGAAAATATAGATCAAGAAAGTAAAAAAGTTTTGTTTGAAAATTTTGGTAACTAATTTTTCTACTATCTTTTACATATGTTTGAGATGGTAGAATTTATATATTTACGCTATAGCTGATATATGTATTACGCGACATTTTGCTTATAACATTCCTCGCAGGCGATTTTTTGATAGCTCCATTCCGGTAGATAATAGGCTATTATATCTTTTTTGCAGTAAAAACACTTGTATGGATAAGAATGTAAAACGGTTAAGTATTTTACTTGATTCTTTGTTCTTACATCAAAATGATAACGCGGAAGAGGGATATTGTTTTCTCTATAAAAAATAAGTTCATTCTGGGCAACATTGAAGCGCCAGCCAGTTTCCGGGCAAATGAGTGCTTGGGTAATTATGCTATCCGGAACATCTTTTATGTCATCCGGTAATTCAGAAGTTGGCATACCTTCTGCGTTTGTTTCACTAGCATCTTCCCAATAACCACGAAGTTTTAAAATATCCTCCTTTTTGGTTTCTGGAAAATATAGAAAACTTGTAGATAAATTAAAAGGTCCTGCGCTCATAGAGTAAGGCAAGAATTTACCATATTCTCCCCTTTTTTTCATATCTGAAATTATCTTGTCCCGCAAAACTTCATATTCTTCTTTTGTATATT
>PMIU01000099.1 GCA_003157195.1 Candidatus Nomurabacteria bacterium | reverse complement strand
GAGCACAACCATGAATCCTTCTTGTTTTAATTGTTCCAGACCTTCTTTGGTAAGTCCTTGCTCTTCAAATTTCGTTTGCCATTTTTCTTCCGCAATTCTTTTTTCTTCAGGAGAAAGTGGACGTCATGTAAATTTCTCTATTTCTTCAACACCAAGAAAATCCTGCCCAAAAACCTCCCGAACCTCGCTGAAGTCGAGAGCCTCTTTGACTGGTTCCAGTCCTTCTTTCTTCGCCCCAGCTAACGCTTTAGCAACTTTCTCTTGTGTAGAGGTTTTATACTTGTCCGGTTCGTATTCTTGATAGATTTTGTAAGCTTCAAATGGCATAACATTTTATTCTTTACCCTGCCACTGCCGAACAGCTTTCGGAGAAAGACCTTGGATTTTGAAATCTTCAGGATTAGTATTTTGGAACAATTTATTGGCAATAAAAACCTTAATCATATTTTCGCGATCTTTGGCCGCACGACCACTAATCTCCGCCTTATGGAAAAATTCTCTAAGCACTATGGAATCAAGTGGCTCTGTAAAACCAGATGCTTTCCATGCCTTCATTATTTCTATCTGATCTTTAAGCGTAATCACAAGTTCTTTAAAAGCGAGACGATCTCCTCGAGCGAGAGATTCTTCGCCGCCTTCTCTTATTGAAAGCGTAAAGTCTTCCTGAATTTTTCGGCAGGCTTGGACAAAACGCTTAAGCTCTTCAACTTTTTGCATTGCTTCCTCTTCGCTCCATTGTATGTCTCCGTGTCTATCAGCAAGTACCGCGGAAAGAATCTGCAACGTTTCTGGAGCTATGGGGTTTCCTTCTTTATCTTTTTTGCCAATATCAAGGTAGTGAATTTCACGAGCACCTGCGCCTCCGATAAACCGACGAAGCGTTGCCACGTCAAGTTCATAGCGTTGCTTGTAACGTTCTGATTTTAGATTTGCTGTGGCCATAATGGGAGCAGTAATGGGAATTTTCTCTCCCGTGACTGGATGCACCCATACATCGCCGACACGTTTTTGCAAAAGGTCGTGCAAAAGTCCGGCAAATTCATGGGGCATTAGGTTTACTTCATCAAGGATAACTGGCCGTCCTTCTTTCTGAGCTTTCACAAATTCCGAATTATTGAAAACCGTTTGTCCGGCCTCAAGCCCGCGTGATCCCATGATTTGTGATTCTTTTATTTGTTCACTCACAGAAATAACTGTCGGGATTTTGCCTAAATATCTTTCAGAAATATATTTTGCGAGTTGTGATTTACCTGACCCTGTTTCTCCTTGGAAAAGAACTGGAGCACCCTGGAGTAAATCTGGTAGAACTTGCCTGATGAGTTCTTGACGAGACTTAGTTTCCGCAAAACTGTAACGCTCAAGATCATTTTGCATACGACGAACTTCTCTGCGACGTAGCATATCGATTGTTTTTGGGTCAAGTTCAAAACCTTTTAAATTTTCCTCAATTTCCTTTCGACGGTCAGAAAATCCAGTCATTTTTTTGCGCTCAATGGGACCAGGCGCTCTACCGATCTCTTCGTAAAGTTTTCTAAGTTTTTGTTCCGCTTTAATTACGACATCCTCTTCGTGGCGCAAGTGTTCATATGATACAACACGAGCCAGTATCTCCTTAAGTTCCCCAAAGCGATTTTTATATGCATCAAGTACTTGGGAATTACTGGAAAGTTCGGCGATGCGATCGTCATATTCCTTCATAGTTGTTTCTCTAAACTCGATAAGTTCGGGATCAAGCCGAGCACTCTCTATGTGCGCAGCAACAGCATTTTCTCCCTTACTTTCTAATTCTTCCCGTTCTGCTTTCGTAAGACCACCCCAAGCTTCACGAACATGTTTTCCAGCCTCAGCTCTGGCCGCCGAAAGCTCAAAAAGCTCAGTTACCTGTTCTTTTATTTCTTCTGGACCAAGAGGCCTAGCTTCTTTTGCTTCTGTTTTCTTTTCACGCAAAACTCGCTCGGGCGTAGTCGGAATGGCGGGAATATGGGGCAAAGATTCTCGTTTCATAATACCTATACTATAAACTCAAAATATTAGTTTTGCAATACATGGCTTTTTCAGTTACAATATCTATGAGTCTTGCTTATAGAGATTATGCTTTATGGTTTAATCTTGCGGGTCTCCTTGTTTCAATATCCACCGGAGTTTACTGGGTCTTTGTGGCTCAGTAAAGTGTGTGGCCGGAACAGAGTACAAAGATGAAACTACGTGTTTTGTTTCAGCGTGGGTGTCTTGATTTAATCGGGGCTACCACCGAGTAAAATTCAGGAGAGAATCTATTTTTTGACAATCTCCGGTGCTAATAGAGGAAACAAAACACATGGGCTGAGCGTCCAGTCGTCCGACGGCAAGTTCGTCAACGTTGGGAACTTCGATTCCGATGGTCTCAACGTCAACAACGATACGCGCGACAATCGGAACTCGAATTTGGGTGTGTGCCCCGCCNNGAAGCCTCTTTTAAAAGAGGCTTCTGTTGTGAGATATTTACTCGCGAACAGATCGTATCCATCCGCCAAGCATTCTTCCAATTTCTTGAAGATGATTTTGGCAGACGATATATCTTTTGTCGCTCAGAATTTTAAGGTCAGCCGAAAGCCGAATAAATACTTTAAGCAGATCTAGTTTATTACTAACTTCTTCGAGAATCTGCAACTTTTTGCTTTTTTCGGTTTGAGCGGCTATCATTATTCCCTCTAAAACATTAACGATGTATAATTCACAACGCTGACCGAGGGTGTAGCGATCTTTTTTCGGGAAATCAAGTTCAAAGATATAAAACTCGCGCATGAAGTCATATGTCTTCTTGAAAATTGGAATATCCATGCTAAACTGTCCGCTTAATTTATGAGGGTCATTAATCATATGTTTGATTCAATAATTAGTCTTGATAATTTATTCGCTTCTTGGAAAGAATTTCAGGTTGGCAAAAAGGACAAAAAAGATGTTCTGTTATTCGAACACAATCTCGAAGATAATATCTGGAAGCTCCACGAATCATTACAGGATAAAACTTACTCTCATTTACCATATGAATCTTTTTTTGTGCATGATCCAAAAGTACGTCATATTCACAAAGCTTCTGTCAGAGATCGAGTTCTGCATCACGCACTTACAAAAGTTCTTAACCCTATTTTTGAACCCACATTTATTCATGATTCCTACTCATGTCGAATTAACAAAGGAAGCCATCGGGGTGTTCAACGATTTATCCTATACGCACGACGCGAAAGCAGAAATTACACGCAACCGTGTTGGGTTTTGAAGTGTGATGTCAAAAAGTTTTTTGCTAGTGTGGATCATGAGGTACTTCTAGAGATTCTGTTTCGTCGTGTTCATGATAACGATACCCAATGGCTGCTTAGAGAAATTATCTCAAGTTTCAAATCAGAACTAAGTCGAGATCTAAATAAGCCAAAGGGTTTACCAATTGGAAATTTAACTTCCCAACTTTTTGCCAATGTGTATCTCAATGAGCTCGACCAATTCATGAAACACACTCTCAAGGAACGTTACTATGTTCGTTACGCCGATGATTTTGTCATGCTTCATACTCAACAAGATCATTGTTTAAAATTAATAAAGCCAGTGGGCAAATTTTTATCTGATCAGCTGAAACTTGACCTCCATCCTCGCAAAGTCATTTTAAAAAAATTTTCTCAGGGTGTTGATTTTCTTGGATATAATTGTTTTCCGCACGTCATTCTTCCAAGACTGAAAACTGAAGAAAGAATTTTTAAGAAGTTGAGGGAAAAGGCAAAGCTTGTGAAAGATGGACTATTGCCATTCGATTATTTTAATCAAGCAGTACAATCCTATCTGGGTGTTTTAAGTCATGGCAACACATTTCGTTTACAAGAAGATCTCAAAAATAACATTTTCTTTTGGTTGAATTAATAATAAAAAATCCTCACAAGCCGACTCGACGCAAAAGGTCGAATCCTCTTGCGAGGAAACTTCCCTGGATGGCTTTTTGACCATATCTTTTGCAAGGGTTAGGTCTCTTAATTTGTAGCACATTTAAATATTTTGGGTAATAAATTCAACTTACAGCAAAAGACTGCGTGTAGCACCGCAGCCTCCGCCGGTAACATATTCTTTTGGTGGAGGTCGTAATTAATTAATACATTTTAATAATTAAAACTGAATACGATCTGGAAACAAGAGAGTTAACTGAGCCATAATTTCTCCCCAGTTGTGAGTAGCGACACGCCATTTTTCGCTGATGTCAGCTTGAGCCAACCAAAGTAGTTTCAAAAGAGATTCATCGTGCGGAAATACTTGTGTCGTTTTGGTAACTTTTCGAAACTGACGATTTAGATTTTCAATCGTGTTGGTAGTGTAGATGATTCTCTTAATTGCTTCGGGATATGCAAAGAATGGGGAAAGATCTGTCCAACGATTTTCCCAACTCTTCAAATATGATCCATACTGTGGCCACTGTTTTTCCATTTCTTTCAGAGCTTGTAGAGCGGCATCTTCGGTTGATGCCATATATACGGTCTTAAGATAATCAGCAAATTTCTTTTTATCTTTATGGGCAATGAACATCAGAGTGTGACGTATTTGATGGACGACACAGACTTGAACTTCAGTGCGAGGGAAGATAGCTTTAATGGCATCGGGGAAACCTTTGAGCCCATCTACACAGGCGATGAGTATGTCATCCACGCCCCGATTTTTTAGCTCGTTCAAAACGTGCATCCAGAATTTCGCACCTTCCGTTTCACTAATCCAGATTCCTATAATTTCTTTGTGGCCATACAGATTTACTCCAAGAGCAATATAGGCAACTTTTGAGGAAATTTTTCCCGAATCACGAACTTTGAAATGCATTCCGTCCAAATATATAATTGGGTAACAGGATGAGAGTGGACGACTTTGCCATTCCTTGATTAAAGGAAAAACTTTATCGTTAATCGCCGAAATAGCTGGCTGAGAAATTTCCATTTTATTTACTCGTTTCAAAAAATTGGAAATATCACGAGTGGTTAATCCTTTGGAATACAGATCGATGACCATGGCTTCAGTATCATTTACGATGTCATACCACGGACTACGATTATTGGCTTCTTCCGGCATAGGCGGTTCGGAGGTTGTTACCACTAGACTGGTTTGTTTTGAATTTTCTCCAAAAACATCTTTGTTTTCTTCCTCATGAACAAACTCCGATTTTTCTCTAAAACCCGAAAGCTCTTTGGCCATGGCCATAACTTCCTCCGGACTGTTAATTCCCCGTATCTTTTTTTGATACCCGTACGGCAAGGTACTAATTTTGTTTCTCATTTTTTTTGGTCGACCTGCCACTAAAGAGAAATTGTGCCACCTGCGAGCTGTGCTCGTAGGGGTATTTTACATATCATGTAGTTTTTCCCAAACTTAGTTAAAAAAATCTTTCTTTTTATACCGTGTATCGCAGTTCCAATTTATTTTTATTCATGAGAATGAGTTCTGTTATAAGTTTTCTTGGCTTTGGCAAGCGTTCCTTTTCCGCCCTTACCCTCAACCCCTTTAATTTTTCCTTTAACGATTGAAGCAAAATAAATCCGCTTTCCTCGTTCTGTTCCGTATTCTTTTTCCATCGCATTTTCTATTTTTTCACCTTTTTTTGTTTGGGGCATTTTATTTTTTAGTCGATTCTTAATTTTAATAAAGCTGTTATAACTAAACATAAATTACCACTTGAGTTCATTCAATATCCCACCCTCAAGCATGCTTAAATTAAAAACATACTCATTATTGTTATATGTTTCTTCAAGTGGTCTAAGGGTGGTATTCCAACCTAAGCCATCAGTAATCCAGATAAAATTGATGTCTTGTTTTTTAAGTTCACCATATAGACTCTTAAATTCTCCACAAACTGCTTTTAGTTTTGATCCACCGCCATTATAAAAATTTACTTCTACAAGTTTAATCTTTTTACTTTTAGGATTATAAATAGCAAAATCAAAACTCCTACTAGATTTATCAACGACGACATTAAATCCCCATTGATTTTTTATTCTTTTAGCATTAGCTTGTGTTAAATATTCTAAACCCTTTTCCTTACAAAACTTTGAAACATAAACTTCTACAACATCTTCCATAAGGGTACCTCCGCGATTTTTTCTTCCATTACTATCAAGTCCAACCTCTACTCCAATTACATAATCAACAAGATTTTTAATTCCATCTTCTTGGAATAATTTACTAAGACCTGTTTTTTCTATAAATGTATAATATTCATCAGCATTTTTATCTCCCGTTTTATTGAAATTAAAAAATATACTTTTTTTTGTTTCAGGATCAAAAAATTCAATGTTTTTTTCACGTATAGCTAGTAAGACCGGTAGGGCTTTTGCAATATCAGGATTGGATGAATATAATTTTATGAATTCCTTTTTTAAATTTTGTTTACCTAAAAGGTAATTCAATTTATTAAGTAGAATTTCTAATTCTGAACTGTTAGAAAAAACCTTCTTCCAGTTGACAAAATAATCCCAAGTTTTAATCGAATTTTTAAATGTACTAACTAAATTTTTAAAATCTTTTTTCATTTTATTTTTTATCTTTTAATTTGTTTTTTAAATTTTTATCTAATTCCTCAAATCTTTTTATAGATAAATCAAGATATTTCTTTTCAAGGTCAATGCCGATAAAATTTCTTCCATAAAGATAAGCCATAATTCCAGTCGTCGAGCTTCCTGTAAATGGATCAACTATTAAGTCGCCTTTGTTGGTACTTGCTAATATAACTCTTTTCAATAGAGCTTCTGGTTTTTGTGTTGGGTGTTTACCAAATTTTTTTTCAATTGGTTTTGGAGTTCCCATAGACCAAACTGAGCGCATTTGAAGTCCCGGCTTTTTTAACGCGTCTTCTGGCCAGGTACCATTCTTCATCAAATCATAATTAAAAATATGTTTTGCTTTTTTGTCTTTCCTTGCCCATACAAGTGTCTCGTGACTCGCAGTAAAAAAACGACAACTTAAATTTGGCGAAGCGTTCGGTTTAAACCATGCAACATCATTAAGCACATGAAATCCAGCAACTTGAAGTGCAAAACCGCATTGATAAATTGAATGGTAAGTTCCGCTAATCCAGATTGTTCCACTTGGTTTTAATACACGCTTAACGGCCTTTATCCATTCTAAATGAAATTCAAAATCTTTTTTTAATCCATTACTTTTATCCCATTCACCTTTATTTACACTTACACGTTTTCCAGCATGAACAGAGAAACCATCATTTGAAAGTAAGTAGGGAGGATCTGCAAAAACCATGTCAACTGAATTTTCATCAAGTTCCGCTAAAATTTTTAGGCAATCTGCATTATATAACTTAAATTTTGATTTTTCGTAATATGGTTTTTGCATGTTTTTTTTGTTAAACCCCAAACCTCAAAAACTCCAAAAAGTATACCATTTTTAGCTTCATTTTAAAAGATTTTTAGAAAATTAGTTACCAACATCTTGCCAACTACCCCTCGTGGACTCCTCGCAGGGGTTGCGTCATTCCTTAGGTATGAACATAGACCAAATGCCAGTAGGGGTAATGGCGAAAAAAGCAGCAATCCCCATAAGAGTAAAATATTGCCTTTACGCAAGGAAAAGCACCGAGCAAGAGGACCAGCAGGTCTTATCCATTGGCAGCCAGATTAAGGAAATGGAAAAAATGGCACTGGCTGAAAATTTGGAAATCGTAGTCACCAAGCAAGAATCTCACTCTGCCAAGGAAGCCGGGGCTCGTCCAGTCTTCAACGAAATCGTGGATGAAATCAAGCAGAAAAAATTTGATGGAATTTTGACCTGGGCGCCGGATAGAATTTCCAGAAATGCCGGAGATTTGGGCCGAATTGTGGATCTTATGGATCAAGGACTACTCAAAGAAATCAGAACATTTGGCGGTCAGAAATTTACCAACAATCCGAATGAGAAATTCTTGCTGATGATTTTGGGAAGTCAGGCGAAACTGGAAAATGATAACAAAGTAATAAACGTGAAACGAGGCCTGCGAGCGATAGTCGAGATGGGGTTGCGTCCATCAGTCGCTCCAATTGGATACTTAAACAGTAAAAACAAAGACGAGAAATGTCAGTCGCTCATTGATCCAAAAAGAGCCCCGGTGATTAAAGAAATGTTTGAAAAAGTAGCTAAAGAAAATTACTCTGGCCGGAAAATTTACAAATGGCTCAAGGAAATTGATTTCAAGAGCCGTGGCAATAAATATGTAACCCTGGGCAATATTTACAGAATTTTACGCATGACTTTCTACTACGGGGTATTTGAGTATCCCTTAGGTAGTGGAGAATGGTATCAAGGTAAACATATGCCGATTATTACAAAAGAATTGTTTGAAGCCGTGCAAATAAAAATCAAAGTCGAAAAGAAAAAAGCATACGGCAGAGAGTTTGCTTTTACTAGGATGCTCAACTGTGGATACTGCCAGTCAGGGATCACAGCCGAAGAAAAAATCAAAGAATTAAAAGATGGTGGATTTAATGCCCATGTCTACTATCGATGTACCAAAGTAAAAGATCAGGACTGTCCGAACGAATCAGTCAGCGAGCAAATCCTGATAGACGAGATGTTCCCGATTATTGAAGAAATGAATTTGGACAAAAACGAGCTTAAACAAAAACTGGAAAAAGAAGTAGCCCGCTACGCACTCTTTCAGACTGGGGTGCTGAAGCAGGATTTACCGAAGTCTAAAAAACACAAAGATATTTCCATCAAGACTTTTGCAAAATATATGCTCAAGCACGGCACGCTTTTGGAGAAGCGGGAAGTACTGAGTTGTATTAAGAGTAAGATATTTTTGAAGGACAAAAAACTAACAGTAAGTTAAGAGGTGCCCATCAATCATACGACTCCGCCCAAATAATTTTCCCTTGTCTTAAAAAGAAATGAGACCTGCAGCCAATTTTTCTATTTACAGATGGATATAAAGTTGGCAATCCTTTTCTATTTATTTTATAACCCCAGAGCGGTCGTTCGTCAGGCAAAAGATTCAGCTCAAGTTTTGCTCCACAGCCACAAGGGCAGATCATAACAGCTTCCCAAGGAACGCCGTCCTCCTTGAGAATATATAAGATTTTTGGTTCTAATTTTTCTGGTAAATGATTCTCTGCTATCTTGAATACATACAGACCATCTTTTGTTTTAGATGGGGAAATATTTTTCTTTTGACTAAAGAAATTTGATATGAATTTCCAAACCTTTTTTAACATATTTTTATTCACTTAATTCGGGAAGGCCAAGAAGCGGTTTTTTGTCTCCGTAACCAACACATGATTTCATGATATCACATGTTTCCATTTCTTCGTCAGTCGTAAAACGAAGTTCGCCCAGGCTAAATTCGATAGATGCAATTTCTGAATTTTTTAATTTTCTATACGGATGCAGACGAGCAAGGAAATCATTGACCGCGACAGAAGCAGCAAGCGTGTTAACACTTATGACTGCCGGACGATTCACTCGCATGCCCTTTATGTATTTATCTTCAACTTGCTGTTTTGCGGCGATAGGATCGTTTTGGTGCAAACCCTCTGCTCTAACATCGTCCATAGTAAATTTGTCCCTCGTTAGTAAACTAGAACGACCCGGAACAAGATAATGTATAGTACCAAGAATATCTTTTATGACTCCACGTTTTTCACCCTCTTGTTCTGCATCAAGTAAAATTCCTATATCAAAATATGGCAGAAGATAGTGGCTTGCAGCCAGATTCATAATAAATCTGCCATGCGCAGTATCAACGCATCCAAAAAGTACGTCACACTCCGATATGGCTCGTATGGCTTCAGGAGTTTGCACTGTTCCAATAATATATGATACTGTCGTTTCCAACCCTTTTCGGGTAATATCATTCGCGGCACTTACAACTTTTTCTACTCCGGCTTTAGCATCTTCCGCCGTTGCGAATGGGATGCGATTAAGATTACGTTCTTCTATTTTGTCGTCATCAATTAGCACAAGATGCCCAACCCCAAGACGCGCCAGCTGCTCAATAACTGGACCTCCTGTGCCTGAGACTCCCACTATGGCAATACGAAGTTTTTTAAGACGACGAGTTGTTCCTTCACCAAAGGCCTGATCGTGAGAAGAACCAAACTCTGGATTAATTTCGCCAGCTTTTTCTTTCCATGAAAAATTTAAGGAAGAACCTATAATACCTATTCCATCAAATTCCTCCATAACCTTATCATTCCATGTGTATCTTCCAATCAATTTTCCATCAGGAAGCATAATTGCGCTTCCGTGAGGTACATCAGCTTCAATCCACGAACGAAGTGTCGGTAGAAGTTCAGCGTCACTTGCATCATCAACTTCAGAAAATCTACCAAAACCTTGCGGATGGCTGTGAACTTTTACCAAGCTTAGTTTTTCAATCTCAGCTCGAGCGAGGAGAGCTTCAATATTATCTGGCGCATCCCAGGAAACTGAGTTCTTTTCTCGCTTACATTTTTCATGAGGTATGGGAAATATTGCCTTGGCGAGTAGCCGATGTCGTTCACCACCCTTGGCTCTGCTACAAGCGATAAAAGCTACTGCCTCCAAACCATCACCAGGGAATAGGTGTTTCTTAAGTTCTTGATGTTGGTCTTCGGTTAAAGTGAGTGTAACTTTCATTTGGCAAGTTCTAAATTAAAAGCTTCTTCGATAAGATAATAATGTGTCTCTATGCTATCCTGTCCAAACACCCATGGATTATCAGTAGTTCTGTGACGGGACCATCTCTGAAATTGTTTCTGGTCTAGTGCTTGAAAAACATCGGCTGCAACTATTTGTTTTCCGTCCTTTCTTTGAATTTGGGGGTATACGTACATCATATCTAGTGGTCCCATCGGATAACCAGCCTCAATACGGATTGCCAATGTCACTGTATTTTCTGTATAACCATCG
>PMIU01000004.1 GCA_003157195.1 Candidatus Nomurabacteria bacterium | reverse complement strand
AGCTGGCCCGTCATTTTGAGATGAACAGTCAAGACAAAATTATTATCAAGTTCTATTATTAACCCCTTCCCGATTCTTTTCAGACCGGTAATTTTGGCTCCCAGAACATCTTTCTTGTCTCCGGAAAATATTTTGGGAACCCGAACTTCAATACCTTCGATCTTGTGTCCGACAAGATATTTCCGCAGTCCTAATTTTAATGTTTCAACTTCCGGTAACTCAGGCATAAACGTATTCTAAAGCCTAACATTGGCATAATCAAGCTTAAGCAAAGTAAGGAAAAGCATTATCCCTAAAATAACAAAGATGAAATTTTTGGGAAGTTTTTTGGTTTGTATTATTTCCGAAACGGAAACAATAAAATAAAATGAAAGTAGGCTTGTGACCGAGAGCATGTAAAAGAAATGCCAAAGACCTAACAAATTCCAGCGCCAGGGAGTAGGCATTGACCAGTTTACAAGCCCCTTCACGGCCTGTATCACATGAAAATAAATTGTAATCAATAGTCCTATTATCGTTCCAATTGTAAATCTTAATTTATTTACATATTTTGTACAATTTAAGATATGTGAAACGACCAGCATGTTTACGACAGGCAAAATTAAGCCGTCTCCAAAAATTGAGGAAATGAAATTAAGGGACGACCGGAAATTCAAAACCAAAGGAGACCTGACGGCATACAAATAAAGATTCAAAACGGCAGCAGCCCCAAAACCAAAGAAGAAGGTCGCAACTCCTGTCAACCAAATAATTTTTCTCTTATTTCTTTCCACTTTCTTTTATCGCCTTTTCGACAAACTCTTTAATTTCTTTTTTGAATCTTTCTTTGGAAAATTTCAGAGATTGTTCAATGCAATCTTTAGGGTCAATTATTAAATTGTTAAATTGCTTAATTGCCGATATTAATCCGTCAACGGAATAATTATCAAATAATAAGCCTGTTTTCCTGTTTAAAACCGTTTCTTTGTACCCTCCCCCGTTAAAAGCAATTACCGGTGTACCCACACTCATTGCTTCAACCGGAGTTATGCCGAAATCTTCATCGCGGGATAGGGCCAAAAAGCCTTTTGCGCCTTTATATAATTCGATAAGTTCTTTGTCCGTAACTTGTCCCAAGAATTCTATTTGATTTGATTTAGGATGATTTAGGGAAAAATATCCGGCTTTTGAACCGGCGATTTTCAATTTGAATCCGCCCTTTAAAGCCGCCTCGATTGCCATGTCCAAACCTTTACCCCCGACAATTCTTGAAACAATCAGGTAATAATCGCTCCTTTTTATATCAGGTGGGCTTGCCCGCCTCGCAAGCGAGAGCGTTGCGGGCGGATAGATTACGGTCGAATCTCTCNNATCAACGGATATTTTTGAAAATTAACCGAGGTATTATAACCGTAAAGCCAGCGCGGAGGCGTATGGCAATAACAAACTTCCACAAAGTGATCATTGTGCTCAAAACGTTTTCTAAATCCTTTGGTTATGTACCAACTGGCCGAGGAAATAACCACGTCATATCCCGATAAATCAAAACTTTCCCAAATAAGCGGTGCCAGAAAACGCAAAGGACTATGCAGTTTGCTGACAAAAAACGGAACGTCCTGGGCCCAGGAGGAAATAATTTTCTTATTCTTGAAATGTTCATAAGCCGTGCCTTTTTTGTCATAAAAAGCGGTATAAATCGGCGCCGAAGGATATATCTCCGTCAACGCTTCTAAGACCCTCTCCGCTCCCCCGTATTCCTTGATGTAGTCGTGGACCAGAGCAATTTTCATAATTTCTAATTCTTAATTTCTAATTTCTAATCAAATCCAAATGTTTAAATACTACAAAAGAGTCATCTGTTTATTTTCCGACTTTGGCTCTTTTCTCTTCTCATTGTTTATTGCTTGTTGTTTATTATTTAAACGGTTTAACAAACTTTTAAAACCATATTTTTTAAACTCTTTAATCATCCCTTCTTTGTTCAGATATTTTATGCCGGACTTCTCAATATCCAAAGTAATCGGCGCGTTCAGAACAACTTGGGCCAGTTTTTGCGCCAGCCCGGCCGCCTCGGCATCCGTTGCTAATTTTAAAGCCAAATTCGCATTTTTAGCTTTAATTTTCTCCAGATTTTTGTAAATATTTTCCAAGCTTTCGTATTCCTTAATCAAATTTGACGCGGTTTTGGGACCTATTCCGGCTACTCCGGGATAATTGTCAGACGAATCCCCGACCAGAGCTTTGTAATCAACTAGTTGCGAAGGTTTGATGCCGTATTTTTGCACGACTGCAGTCGCATCAAAGACAAGCATATTGGTTAAACCGGTAACAGGAGCAATCATCTTGACATGCTGATTTACAAGCTGCAGCAAATCGCGGTCTCCCGACACTATATATACATCTATTCCCCCGTCAAGTTTTCCCTCAACCGCTTGGACCGAAATCGTTCCGATCAGGTCGTCCGCTTCATATCCGTCCACCTCAAAGATTTCAACTTTTGCATGTCTTAAGATTTCATGGACAAATTTTATCTGAGGAACCAAATCCTCCGACATCTTGGGACGCTTGGCCTGATAACCGACAAATAATTCTTTCCTGAAGGTCGGCGTTTTTTTATCAAAACAGACAATAATAAAATCAGGCTTCTGATCTTCAAGGATTTTCAGAAACATCGAGAAAAAGCCATAAACCGCATTGACTATAATTCCGTCTTTGTTGGTCAATGGAGGCAAGGCATGGAATGCCCGGTGCAAAATCGCGTTTCCGTCAATCAAAATTAATTTCTTCATAATGTGCGGGGTCCTTTTTCTCATTTTAACATTTTTCCTTGACATAAGCATTTGTTTGCCTTACCATAAAATTATGGAAGAATATCCTTATTCTCCTAAGCAGAATAAGTCGGAAAAACCGGCGTTTTTGAAAACAAGATTATTCAAAATTATTTTTGCAGTAATCGTTCTTTTGTTGTTGACTGGAATATTTTATTATTTCCATATTCTTTCGGGACGACAAACGCAATCAAAAAATACAACGGCATCCCAGGGAAATACTGAT
>PMIU01000065.1 GCA_003157195.1 Candidatus Nomurabacteria bacterium | reverse complement strand
TTTATTATCATTTCTTATAGTCTCTAAAATCTTCTTTGCTGTGTGTCTTTTAAACGATTGGATAATTAATTCCAATTTCACACCACTCACTATAAGATGGATGTGGTTATCTAGTAATACATATGCATATATTTTCAATCCTTTTTCTTTTCTGCAGAAATTTAAGGAGTCGATAATAAGATCAAAGTATTTTTCGTTGTTAAATACAGGTATCCATTGAATTATGGTAGAAGTAATAAAATATAATTGTCCTTCGTTTATTATTTTATAACGTGAACGCATGAGACAAATTAATTTACTTCAAACAAAGTTTGAATCCCAATTATGTTCCCAAATGCAATTTGGGAACAAGAAAACAAGAAAAAAATTAATTCACTTTCTCCGCCTTGTATCCGGCGTCGTTTATGATCTTTATCACGTCTTCTGATTTAAGAAGTGATGTTTCTACCGTCAGGATTTTCTGCGGGTTTTCCGTATCAACTTTCCACGTTTCAATACCTTCTGCTTTATCAAGAAAGGGTGTTACTTTCGCAATGCACCCGCCGCAGTTTATATTAGTTTTAAATTTTATAGTTTCCATATATTTAATATTGTTATTTTAAAAGTATTATTCAATTCCACTTATCTTTTTTGTTTTCAATCTTAAACTATTGCTTACAACAGAAACCGAACTAAAAGCCATTGCCGCACCGGCTATCATTGGGTTCAGCATAAATCCCCAGATTGGATATAATAAACCCGCAGCTATCGGAATCCCGATTAGGTTATAAATAAATGCCCAGAAAAGATTTTGCTTTATTCCAAGCATCGTCATTTTGGAAAGCTTTATCGCTTTGACTAATTTGGAAATGTCTCCACCTAAGAGCGTAATGCCCGCAGACTCTATCGCCACATCCGTGCCCGTCGCCATGGCGATGCCTACGTCCGCCTGCGCTAAGGCCGGTGCATCGTTAACTCCATCCCCTGCCATTGCCACAATGTGCCCCTCTTTTTGCAATTCTTTTATTTTAATTAATTTGTCTTCGGGCAATACATGGGCTAAAACATCATCGATGCCGACCAGTTTTGCCATATATTTTGCAGTTTTTTCATCATCTCCCGTTACCATAATTACCTTGATGCCAAGCTTGTGCAAATCATTTACTGCTTGTTTTGATTCGGCCTTTATCTCATCCGCGACCATTACAAAACCCAAAACTTTTTCTTTTGTGGCAAGAAGAACTGGAGTTTTTCCCTGTGCTGTGAACTTTTCTATCTGAGAAACGTCAAACATAACACCAAGATCTTGCATGAGTTTTGCATTTCCAGCAAAATACTCAGTTCCATCCAATGTTCCCTTTATGCCTTTTCCTTTTATACTTTCAAAATTTGAAACATCTACCGTATTTATACTTTTTTCTTTTGTGTAATTAATTATCGCATGCGCAATCGGATGTTCTGATTTATTTTCCAGCGAGGCAAGAACAGAAATAAACTTGTCGACCTGCCAGGTTGACAAGTTTTGAATATCGACAAGTGTTGGTTTGCCTTTTGTAATCGTCCCCGTCTTATCGACAATCACCGTGTCCACTTTATGCAACTTCTCCAGGATGGCCGCGTCTTTGATAAGGATTCCATTCTTTGCTCCCTTACCAACACCAACGATAATGGCTGTTGGTGTTGCTAGCCCAAGCGCGCAAGGACAAGCAATAACTAAAATACCCACAAAAGAAACTAGGCCGAAAGAAAATGCCTGTGAAAAACCCAGATATTGTGTACCAATAAGTAACCACAAGCCTAAAGTGACAACTGCAATACCCAAAACAATCGGCACAAAAATGCCGGAAATTTTGTCTGCCAGGGCTTGGATGGGTGCCTTACTACCCTGCGCTTCTTCCACCATTTTTACAATATGGGCGAGGAGAGTTTCCGAGCCAATCTTTGTAGCTTTAAATGTAAAAGACCCAGTCGTGTTTATTGTTCCAGACACTACACTATCGCCGACTTTCTTTTCAACCGGCATAGATTCGCCGGTAACCATCGCCTCGTCAATAAAAGACGATCCTTCAACAATAATCCCGTCAACTGGAATCTTCGCTCCAGGTTTCACTATAATTATATCTCCATGCACAACTTGCTCTATCGGAATCTCGACTTCCTTACCGTCCTTAACGACCAGAGCCGTCTTGGCTTGTAGATTTAGAAGTTTCTCTATAGCATCGCCTGTTTTTAATTTCGAACGAGCTTCCAAATATTTTCCGAGCGTGATGAAAGCTATAACCACAATCGAAACGTCGTAATAGCTTTGATTAACATTTATAAAAGATTTCAAACTTTCTCCAAAAGCGCTGACAATAAAGCTATATAAAAATGCCACCCCCGTGCCAAGGCCAATCAAAGTATCCATATTAGCTTTACCGTAGCGGAAAAAGCGATACAGACCGAGCAAGTATGATTTCCCCACCACGAAAAGCGTATAGGTGGCGAGTATCGGCAAAAGATAATGAAAGAAGTCGCTCCACATTGCGGACATTTCCGGCGTAATTTTGAATTGCGCCAAAAGATCCCATCCCATTACAAAAATACTTACCAGAACAATAGGAATAAGCGAGAAAAGTTTATTACGCATATCTTTCAATTCCATATATTTCTCAGTTTTTTTCAGCGGTTGAACCGCTGGGAAAATAAGAGAGTATCCGAGCGGTTCCAGTTTTTTATTAAAATCATCCGGATTTGTTTTACTCTTATCAAAAGAAATCTTAGCGTTTTCAGTGCCATTGTTTACAGAAATATATTCTACCCCGTCAATTTTTTTGACCGTCCTCTCTATGATACTGGCACACGAAGCGCAATGCATGCCTCTTATTCTAAAAGTTTTGTTTTGCATACTTTATTTGCTTTTTAATTTGTAAATTTTTAATATCTCTTTAACCGGAGTACCTTCGTGCCCGTGTTTAATCTGATGAACAACGTGAGTAGATAAGTGATTTTCTAAAATCAAATCTTCCACGCCGGAAAGCGCCTTTCTGACCGCGCTGGTTTGGGTAATAATATCAATACAGTATTTTTCTTTATTCACCATCTCTTCCAAACCCCTGACTTGACCTCCGATAATTTTCAAGCGCCGTAAGGCTTTATTTTTTATGTCTTGTTTCATATAAAAGAGTATATACCCCCTGGGGGTATATGTCAAATGCAAATAAAAGAAAATGTGGAAAACTTTTATTTTAAATATTTTTTCTTTTTAAGTTTGTCTGGCAAGAGGTCTTCTTTGGTATATTTATCATAGCCCTTCCCGTAATCAAGCTCTTTCATCAGCTTGGTGACTGGGTTGCGAATTTTTAAAGGTATCGGCAAGTTGCCGAATTTTTTCACGTCTGCCATCGCTTCCAGATACGCATTGTAAGATGAACGGTCTTTCTTGGCTTGTGATAAATATGCTACCCCGTGTGCCAAGTTCTCGGCGCATTCCGGCAATCCGATAGTTTCTACTGCGCGGAAGACAGCGTTGGCTACCACCAAAGCCGTCGGCTGTGCCAAACCTATGTCTTCACTCGCAAAGACAACCATTCGGCGAGCAATAAATTTAGGGTCTTCTCCCGAGTCGATCATTCGGCACATATAATACAGCGCCGCGTCCGGTTGGCTCGCGCGCATACTTTTAATAAACGCACTGATGGTGTTATAATGTTCTTCGCCCTTTTTGTCGTAACGCAAAAACTTTGACTGTAATGTTTCCGTTAGGTTTTTGATATTTATTTTTCCGTAAAGATGCAGGGTGGCATCGAGCATGGCGATAGCTTGCCGAGCATCACCGTTGGCCATACCTATGAGCCAATCTTTGGCTTCAGCATCTATTTTTATTTTCTCGCTCTTTTCAACGCGAGCAATAATCAAGCTGATTTCTTCCGGAGAAAGTTCGTTTAATACAAACACCCGGCAACGAGAGAGAAGCGGTGAGATGACTTCAAAACTTGGATTCTCCGTCGTCGCGCCGATGAGCGTAAGCTCGCCGGACTCCACATAAGGCAAAAGAAAATCCTGCTGGCTTTTGTTAAAACGGTGAATTTCGTCGAGGAAAAGTATTTTGGATTTTTCTTTTTTGACCTGCCCCGTAGCGAGCTCTGCTCTGCTACTGGGGTCTATAATTTTTCTAATGTCATCTTTACCAGCCGAGACGGCAGACAGGTCATAAAAATCAGCACTCAAAGCTTCCGCATAGATGCGAGCAAGCGTGGTCTTTCCTACTCCGGGCGGACCCCATAAGATAAAAGAAAATAAGTGCTTTTTCTCTATAGCAATACGCAAGGGTTTGCCGGCATCCACTAAGTGTTCCTGGCCAATAAAATCCTTTAAGCTTTTGGGTCGTATTTTTGAAGCGAGTGGTTCCGTGTTTTCCATAAGTCGAATTCTACTCCTCCCCAGCTATGTTGCAACACTACACCATTTTTAGACGGCCGTCTAAAAATGGTGTAGTTAATTCATTGAAGAAACCAGATATTTTTGGATGTTGGCTTGGTGTTCGGCGTAGGTGGCGGCGCAGTGGGTTACGCGGTTTTTGTCGTGGAGGTAGTATAGGCAGTCTGTGGTTGCTGGGTTTAGGACTGCGTCTATGGCTTGCAGACTCGGGTTGGCTATCGGGTGCGGCGGCAAGCCGATGTGTAAATATGTGTTGTACGGAGAATCTAGTTTCTTGTCGGCCACGGTAATCGGCGCCCACCAGCCAGCTCCTTTATTGCCACGAACGTATTGCAATGTCGCATCTACATCGAGCGCCATATTTTGATTAAGCCGGTTCCAAAGTATGCCGGAAATGAGTGGCATATCGGCCACATTTGCCGCCTCCCTCTGCACGATAGAGGCCAAGGTCAATGCCGTTGTCCATTTGATATTCTTGGCGGTAAATTGCGGCAGGTACGACGCAAAGCCTTCATTGAATTTGGAAATCAGCCGGGTGGTGACGTCAACCGGCTTTTCCCCCACAGGGATGAGGTATGTGTCTGGAGCATAAACGCCTTCTATGTATTCCGGCTTGATAGTCGTATCTTTAGTAATCCATTCTGTCGTTTGTTTTTTTGTCCAACCGAGAGGGGGAGCTAGGAGAGCCGCGATTTCTTCTTTTCGCAATCCGGGCGGAATGACCACCCATTTCATATATGGTTTGCCGGAGATTACTTGTAAGAGTTGTGCTGGTGTCATGACTTTGGAGATTTTATAAGCGCCGGGAGAAATTGTTTTTGTACCAATGAGCGCAGTGAAGGCTGAAGCATCTTGTATATATCCCCCATCCGATAAATTGCCAGAAATATCGTCGGGCGTAGCCGTGAGCGAGACGACAAATTGGTCTGTGCCAAGTGGCAACGGAGGGGAAACGGGTTTGGGTGGTATTTTTATAGGAACGTTTACGCTAGTAATTTCTATTATGGGAGCAGTAGAAACTATTTGCGGCTTTTCGTTTGTTTTATTTTTTTTAAAATGCACGTAGGTAAAATATCCGCCGAGTAAAATAACGGCAACGCAGAAAAATGCTATTAGTTTATATTTTGTTGTATCGTACATAGTTTTTGTTAACCCTGCTTCTTTAGCCAATCAATCATTTTATTGAAGGTACTCGCTCCGGCCTGTCCGTCGGCCATCAATCCTTGCGCTTTTTGAAAAGCANNATACGGCTTTGACTGTGCTTGCTCCGTAATCGTTATCAATTCTATTCATAGTCTTATTATAAAGATTCAAGAAATTCTGCACCGTACCCACTCGCGTGCCACTGGATTTCAATTTCATAAAAACATTATTGGTGACAAGGTTCTGCAATTCATTTATTAGACTTTGATTTTTGTATATTGTTGGCTGTACAGGAGTTGTCGGTACTGGAATTATATTTGTAGGTGTGGTATCGGTGGGCTCTGGCGTGAGCACGCTCAATTTGTCTGTAAGGTCTGCCACTTGTTTGGTCAAATCTTCATTTTCTTTTTGCAGTTGCGCGATTTTTTGGCTCGTTTCAAATTCACCCCCAGACTGAATGGTAACGACAGCCCAATATCCGATTAGCCCCACTAAGGCCAAAACAATAATTGAAAATAATGCGAATTTTAATTTATCCATCGTAAATGTATTATACTAAAAATATACATACTTTGCCAAATTAATTGCTTGCCACGATAAGTCTGAAACTCTTTACGATGGATTCAATGTCATTGGTTATTTTCGTTTTATCAAATTCGATTATACCTTGGTCGGGAGAATAGTTGCCGATGTTGCTCGAGTGAATGGTGTATTCAACCACATAACAATCTCCTCCGACAATGCCTTTGTAGCTGGTAGTATCATAAAAATTACCCGCACCGGCATCACTGAATGTAAATTTAGTAAAAGGGTATCCACTAACGGCGGCAGGTTGTCCAACTGCTTTTATTCCTGAATTGTCCACCAGACAATTTTCAATCGCTGTCGCGTCAGTCGATTTACCAATGGTTAATTTGGATTCAGCAAAATTTGTCCCCGGCATATAATCTTTCNNCACAGTGGCCAGTAATAGTCCGTTTGGCTGTAGATTATTTAATTCCCAGTCAGTGGTGAGCGTATCATCTCCAGGTGTGACAGAAAACGCATCATTGTAATTGAAAGAAAAAGAACCGTTGGCAGAGGTAAAAGTTTTCGTGCTATTGGTAACAATTGGAGTAATTTGCACGGGCGCCGGAATAATAGTTACTGACTTATTATTAAAATAAAAAACATAGCCTAAAGCCAAAACAATAATCACCAATAATAAAACTTTTGCTGTTTTAGTCATATACCCAGTATAGCACAAAATCAAATGAAAATTTAGTGAAAAATCTAGAGAAGCAAAAGCAAAACTACAAAGAGAGCTGCGAAGCAGGCGAAAATTCCCACAGTTTTTGCAAAAAAGACCACAGCTTCTTGTTTTTTATTTTCCATATAGAGATAAAAGGGTTCGGATAGAAAAAGAAATCCCATCACTGCCGCCGAGAGAACAAAAAGGCTTAGCATGATAATGGGAATAATTATGGTTTTGCCTGGCACAACCTGCGTTAAAGCGTTTATGACAAAAACGATACCGACAATATATAAAGCAGCGGCCAAAGCGTATAAAAATGGTTTTTTGATGTTTTGCATCTGATTTGATTCAGCAGAATCACCTACTGGGTTGCGAAAGCGACCAAGTCGTAAATCTACTGATTTACATGCCGCGCAATTGATTCTGCTGAATCATGTCGCATTCTCCTATTAAATGCGACCTTAAGCGCGGCGCTAATGAATTACTGAAAAAGTCACACCCAAAAAGTAAGGCCAGACGACCAAGGCCAACACTCCTTTCCAAAAAGCTAAGTGCAGGAAGCCGATGGTGAAAAGCCAAGCCGCAAACCAGAAACCACCCGCAAACATATGATTTTCTATTTTAATTTTTTGCATATGCGTATATTCTACCAAAACTAATAATTTTTACAACCTGCGCAAGAACCGTTCTTGTACAGGTTTATTGCAAAAACGGATTTTCCATATCAAAAACTATTCTTGGGGCTACATTTATTTTATCTTCGGGAATATTATATTTCTCTTGATAAAGCTTGCCTGCAGGACAAAATCTGGCTTTGGAATAATCAAACCCTATTTTTTCCGAAACTTTTTTCACTTCTTCTTCAGACTTTCCTTCGATTTCAACCAATGGCTCCAAAAACGGCCATTCGTCTATCATTATCTCCACATTGTCCAACTTCCAAAGTTCCCTTTTACTTTCCTGGTACGATTTCGGCTCGCAACCGATTGTTTCCAAAATTTTAACCGCATCGTCGAAACTGCTCACCGTTAGGCAAATTTCTTTTTGGTTTTCAATTTTGTCCCCGTCAAAAATTTTCAAACTCAAAGTAATTTTATCCCCCTCGTCCCGTACCCGGACAAATTTATTTTTTGCGCGGGTTTCCTTGGGTAAATTGAAAGGAATGCGCCGTTGCAAATATTCCGGCCGCAAAAGTATAGCCCCGGTGTTTTTGAGCCGTGTACGAATTTCATCCTTATTTACATTTGGAAATGTCGCTTCGTATTCAATATCCATAAAATTATTATACTCCCTGCAATATTTAAAGTGAAAGGTCGGACGTCCCCGCGGACGCCCGACCTGATGAAAACACTGATTAATCCTCGCCGCCACGATATGTGGTCGGTGACATGCCGTACGCCACACAGAGGTACGACAGCCTCGGTAGACCCACTGCTTCCCGCTCGGCGTTCAGCCGGTTGAGCTCTTCCTGTTTGTTTTGGGGTTCCCGGTACTCGTCTTCCTGAGACACCCCGCCGTGTTCATTGCTATGGCCCATACTTCCTCCTTGTCGTCGTCAGTCGACGTAATCGAGATCTGGCTTCTGTAACGCGACCGTTACTACATACACCGCGTGGTGTAATGGCGGTATATGCACGCCGTCTACAACAACACCAAATACTTCGACGTTGGTACTTAGGCTAACCACGCTCCAACCTTCTCCCAACTTCTTGATTTCGTCGTTCGCCTGCTGTGCAGCTTCTTCAGGCAAGTTAACCGAGGAAACCATGATGATTGTGTTCTGCACGTGTACTCCTTTCGTTTATGTTATAACATATTTATGAGAAATTACAAGAGTAGTTCTTTAAGGAAGAATTATTTTAAAATTTCTTCAACTTTTTTTAATAAATCAGGGAATTTTGTATAACCAGCGGGTGTATTAAAATGCCCGGCGTTGGGAATAAAGGTTAATTCAACTCCTAATTTTTTTGCCAGCTCCTTCCCGTTTTCCAGCCCGACAAACGGGTCATTGTCTGAATGAAATACGGTAAAACTTTTGGAATTATTTTTTATTTTCTCCCAGTCAAAATCAAAACCGCTAAAACTATTATCTCGGTCATAATTTAAAATTGGTTTTACGCCAATGGGCGCGCTAACCAGGAAAACCGCTTTAACCGGATGATTTAATTTTTCCAACACCCGCAGGGCAAAAACTCCACCCAAACTATGCCCGATTAAAATAGTATTTTCATCAATATACTGCTCGTATTCTTTCAAAACCTCAAACCATTCAGAAATCTTCGAAGCCACCAAAGGTGGCGAAGGAAATTGTGGCACAAAAACCGTGCATCCCTTCCCCTCCAATTCCCCCTTCAGCCAAGGGAACCAATTTTCTTCTGGGTAGCCTTCGGTTCCGTGAAAAATAAATACGTTGGTGTGCATAAATTGATTATAACAAAAGTTTCAATTTTTTACATTTGCACTGCTGTGCTCAGTACCTAGCTTTTTATTTTATGTTTATTGTTTATTTTCTATAAGTACCATTTTCTTGTTATGTGTCCATTTCTTCACTTCGGCTTCCCGTCTCCTTGCCAGTTTCAACGTTCTGTATTTCTCAAAATACCTCAAAATTACAGGACGGCGAATTTTGGTATAATGGGCTCCGGATTTTAGATTGTTGTGCTGGTTTAATCTTTTGTCGAGATTGTTCGTGCAACCCACATATAAGCTTTTATCCGCGCATTCTAAAATGTAAACGAAATACATATTATTTTTCGACAAAGTGCAGTCCGTGCGACTCAAGTTTGGAAAGCATTTTGTCTCTGGAATATCCGCGAATATTTTTTGTATTATAGTGATATATATTTCCACCATTATAAGCCAGAGTAACACAATCATGACCGTTAATACATGATGCGTGAACAACTAAATGAATATCTTTTGGCTTTATATCTTGCGCCAACCATTCTTCTCGCAAAGTTTCCACCAGGGCCACTACTTCTTTTGGGCTATTGGGAAATCCGCCTAAAAGATTTCTAGGGTCTTCTTCTTTTAATTTTTGTGCTAGGGCTTCCGCTTCGGGACTTACCATTTCAGTCGAAACGACTTCAACACCGGCTTTTGCCGCTTTTTCTTGTTCGAGTTCAATTTCTGACGGCATTCCCATTTCTTTTAATTTGTTTTCCCAGTATTTAGGTGAATTTATATCCATAAACGCATTATATCATTACATCACTTTTAATTCTATAAAAAACAAACCCGAGAATCCACAGGAGGAACTCGGGTAAAAAAACGATGTAATAAAAACAAGAACAATCTTAGCCCAGAGAAAGAATGCGAGGCCATCAAGAGGAATGATCTCGGTCGCCAGCCGAGGCTATCGCAGCCCAGGTCACTCAAAAGCATTTTTCTCTAGGCTATCCTAATAGTACATCTTTGGGTATTTTAATCAAACACGCTCCCCTTCTAATTCCACAAAAAATGTGCTAAGTTTAATTTTTCTTAATATCTGCAACAATAGCCATATGATCACTAACACCGTCTATCAACCTAACGTTTGAAGCTTTGTAATTTGGTGTCGTAAAAAGTCCGTCAACAACATATATTAAGCCTTTAACTCGATGCAAGTTTTGATCCAGGCTTGTCTTATACTCGGGAGGAATATTATCTTTGTACTTTTTTGCCAAACGGTCAAATGTTTCTCGCCCGCGAGGTCCATTTATATCACCACAAAGTACAAGTTCTCCAAGTTTATCGAGTTTCATTAAAAACGAATCCAAAACCTCAAGCTGAAACGGAGTCACCTCTCCGTTCTCTGTCACCGGCAATTGAGCTGTGACAAATTTAAACGATGCGCCTTCAGAACTTTTGATATTCGCCCAAACCAAGGCTTCACTTTTTTTAAAATTTACACTATCAAATGGCTTTGTGGTGTCTTCTTTGCTCCCTAAATAAAAAACAGAACCTGAATTGATTATGTTTTTCGAAAAAATTGCGACACCTTGTTTCTTGCCTATTAGTTGTGGATAAAACGGAGATCTTTGATATCTACATACTTGAAAAACGCTTTCGAGATTTAGTTCTTTATTAAAAAATGGAAAATCTTCTTCAAGAATTTCCTGGAGGCAAATCACGTCGGCTTTTTCTTTCTTTAAAAAATCTAAAATAATTAGATTGTGTTTATTAAGTTCAATATTAAGTGATATTAATTTCATGTTTATATTGTATATAATAAGTTTGCCATTGGCTACGGGACTTGGATTCGAACCAAGATACTTCGCTTCAGAGGCGAAGGTCCTACCATTAGACGATCCCGTAATATGTTATAAACTTAACATATTTTTTGTGGAATATAAAGGCCAATAAAACGCTATTGTTTAAAGTAAAAAAAGAGAGTATGATGTAATATATGATAATACTTTTTGTAGCTGGGTTGTTGCTCGGGGTGGTTTCTGTTATTTTTGCATTACAAAATATTGACGTCGTAACGATTTCCTTTTTCTCCTGGCACCTGACGGGCTCATTGGCTCTTATTTTATTATTAACCATTACAACAGGGGTCTTGATTGCAATATTGCTCTTACTCCCGGAATTTATAAAAAACTATTTTAAATATAAAAATCTTAAAGAGGAAAACGTGGACCTTGCGGAAGAACTTCGAAAACAAAAAGAGCTGACTGTTTTTGCCAAAAACACTCCTCCGACCAGAGAAGAAATTTCAAAAATAGAACACGGGGAGATATATGATACTTCCAAATAAAGAAATAATTTTAAATGAAAAAAATTATAATTTATTCCATAATAATATGCGGTATTGTTGCTTTGGCTTTTTTATTTATACGAGCAAGTTTTACTAAAAAGGAAACGGGGCTTCCCGCTCTTTCCCCTGTTCCCATATCTGCCACCCATCCTTTTACTATTCTTCTGGTGCCGGGGCATGACACCACGACCGGCGGGGCGCACTTTAATGATATTTATGAACGAGATTTGGTGGTTGAAGTGGCAAATAATATCTCTACGCTACTCGGACAAGACCAAAAATATAAAATAATAGTAGCCAGAGATACCCAAACCTGGAATCCGATTTTTGCCGATTATTTTACGAATTATAAGCAAGCTATTCTCGATTTTAAAAACGAACACCAAGCAACTTATAAACTTCTGGTGAAATCCGGGGAAGAGAAGGTCGTTCCAGATATGGGCGAGCACACCCTGGCAAGCAAAACAACAGCCATCGAGCTTTATGGAATAAATAAATGGGCGGATGAAAATAACGTTGACTTAGTTATTCACTTGCATTTCAACAACAGCAACAGAAAGAATATCACACTGCCGGGTCCGCATAGTGGTTTTGATATGTTTATACCGGAAAAGCAGAGCGTAAATGCCGCAACCTCGCGAATTATTGCCGAAGACGTTTACAATGAGTTGAAGAAAAAGTTTTCTCCGGAAGCTCCAGGTTATTACAACAGCTTGTTCGAAGATCAAAGTTTGATTGCCTTGGGCGCGTCAGGTACCCTCACCAAGCCGGCTGTTCTCATAGAATATGATTATATTTATGACAAAATATTACAAACTGACATGGGCCAGAAACAAGCCCTAGAACAAATGGCTGAGCAAACCGTGGCCGGAATACAGAATTACGTTAATTCAATTAACTCTAAAAATTTGATACAATAAACCAATGAGACACGACAGCAACAAAGAAATCTTAATAGCCCTTATCATAATTATTATAATTTTGGTTCTTTTTATTTCCTCTTTTGTCCGGGATGTCCGCCGCCTGCATAGAAACGGATTATTAATCTATACTCACCACCCGACGCCAATAAAAGCATGACCACACTCCTCGCTCCATTTTTCCAATACCTGCTTTCTTTTTTACTTCTTTATAAATATTTCGGCTTGTTTATTATTGCCCTTCTGTCTTCGATAGCTCTGCCCATACCGGCCAGCACGGCGCTCGCCGCCGCCGGAGGGTTCGCCTCTCAGGGATACATGAATATTTACGCTGTGCTCGGGATAACGCTACTGGGAAGTATGACCGGAGATCTGATCGGATACATCTTGGCGCGTCAATACGGAGAGAGAATCCTAAGTAAGTTTGTCTTTTTTAGGCGTATTCTCCGTTCGGAATCTTTTCATAAGATTGAAGACTATATCATTGACTTCGCCCCGTCGCTTATTTTCTTCAGCCGGTTTTTGACCGAGCTCTCCCCCGCCACGAACCTGATGGCGGGTATTTCCAAAGTATCTTTCAAGAAGTTTTTTACTTTCGCCTTACTGGGAGAATTTATTTATACCCTGATGTACGGGATGACGGGCTTCCTTTTGGGTAGTGAGTGGGAAGATAATATTTCTTTTTTCCTAAAAGCCGGAGGCATAATCCTGATGCTCGGTATTGCCGTAAACTTAATTCAAGTTTTGCTGTATAAAAAGCGAACACGGAAACAGGCATAATTTTTTGATATAATATAAATACGTGTCCCGTTAGAAATTCACTAACGGAAAATAGTCGCTAAATTATCAATTATTTAATTTCTAATGGGATGAGCTCCGAAACTAAAACATGCCAAAGTTGCAAAAAGAACTTCAATATAGAACCGGACGATTTTGGGTTTTATGAAAAAATAAAAGTTCCGCCGCCGACTTTTTGCCCGGAATGCAGANNAGTTCCGCCGCCGACTTTTTGCCCAGATTGTCGGTTTGCTAGACGTATGGCGTGGAGAAATGAACGAGCATTGTATAAAAGAAAATGTGACGCCACAGGAGTAGATATTATTTCTATTTTTTCTCCTGATTCGGGATATAAAGCATATGAAGAAAAATATTGGTGGAGTGATAAGTGGGATCCTTCGGATTACGATACAGAATATGATTTTTCCAAGTCATTTTTTGAGCAATATCAAGAATTACTAAAGAGAGTACCACATTTGGCTTTATTTAATACCCTACATGTGAATAGTGAATACTGTAATTATGCCACCCACAACAAAGATTGTTACTTGTTTACAGGCGGCGGTTGGAATGAAAAATTATCTTATGTGAACAGATCCACCAATTCAAAAGATTCGATTGATTGCTATATTATAGAAAAAGATGAATTTTGTTACGATTGTTTGTACTGTTATGGTTGCTATAAACTTAAATATTCCTATAATTGCGAAGGTTGTCTTGAGAGTTCTTTTTTATACAATTGCCGCAATTGCAATAATTGTTTCGGTTGTACCAACCTTGTCAGTAAATCATACTGCATTTGGAATGAGCAGTACTCCAAAGAAGAGTACGAGAAAAAAATATCAGAAATGAACACGGGAAATTTTAAGTCTTTGCAGAAATTACAAAAAAAGTTTAAGGAAGAAGTATATTTAAAATCAATTCACAAATACGCAGAACTTATAAGTTGCAAAAATGTGACGGGAGACCATGTTCGTAGCGCAAGAAATTGCAGCTACTGTTTTGATTTAGGTGGAGACAATACTGAAAATTGCCACTATGCAACATGGAGTGGATTCGGAGCAAAAGATTTGTTTGATGTTGGTCCTGGATCTGGATGGGTTTCAGAACTTATATATGAATNNTTCCAGTAATCTTTTTGGATGTTGTGGAATAAAGAAAAAAAATTATTGCATCCTCAACCACCAATACACAAAAGAACAATACGAAGAACTAGTCCCCAAAATCATCAAACACATGAATGATATGCCATACATAGATAGTAAAGGCAGAGTATATAAATACGGAGAGTTCTTTCCAAGTGAATTGTCCCCATTTTGTTACAACGAAACCATCGCTCAAGAATACTTCCCCTTAACCAAGGAAGAAGCAGAAAAGCAGGGTTACAGATGGAAGGACAAAGAAGCCAGAAACTACCAAATAGACATTAAGAATGAAGATATACCTGATACCATTAAGGAAGTAAAGGAAGACATCATTGGTAAAGTCATAGAGTGTGAGCATAAAGGCACCTGTAATGAACAATGCACTGAAGCCTTTAAAATCATACCTTCTGAACTCCAATTCTATCAAAGAATGAACTTGCCCCTTTCTCACCTCTGTCCCAACTGTAGACATTATCAGCGTTTAAAACAACGTAATCCTCTCAAGCTTTGGCATAGGACTTGTGTGTGTGATAAAACTGGTCACTTTCATACTGGCAAATGCACCGTAGAATTTGAGACGAGCTACGCTCCCGACAGGCCAGAGATTATTTATTGCGAGAAATGCTACAAGCAGGAGGTTTACTAGGTATTATCAAACTTGACGGCCGTCACAAAGTGATAACACACCAAAAGCCCCATTTACGCTATGGCGTAAATGGGGCTAGACACCTATCGCTAAAATTAGCATATGCTAATTTTAGCGATACTGGATTTTTAACTTCTTTTTATTCCACGTGCACTTTTATATCCGTGCGTTCGTTTTTTAATTTCAGGAAAAGAATCGTAAATGATCCTAAGAAAACTATAATTGACGCAACCAAAAAGACATAGTCGTAAGCATCAACTTGAGCCTTAAGTGTGATAAGAGCAATATATTTTTGAATTTCAAGGGGAACGTGACTGTAAAGTTTACTAAAACCATTAATCGTCATTACGTTAGTATTTATTCTATTACTTAAAATCGTAGCGAAAATGGCTATGCCAAATGCACCAGCGATGTTTCGAACCAGAGCAAGAATGGAAGATGCAATACCGATTTCATTTTGTGGAACAACTGATGCAATAATATTCGTACGCTGAGCCATTCCGAAACCAAGTCCAAATGCCATCACTACTAAAGGAATTATAATAGCAAAGGCTGTTGATTTTGGGTCGAGACCGTTAAAAAGAAAAATACCAATTGAGGCAACAATAGTACTTATAAATATAATATATTTAGACTTTACTTTTCCGGTAAGCATTCCACCCAACGGGGAAGCTACCATCATCGCAACTGCCATTGGCATAAAAAGATATCCTGATTGGGTTGCGCTATATCCGAGAAATGTTTGAGCGAAGACCGGTAATAAAAAAACACCCCCCATCATACCCATAAAGACGATAAAATTATTAACCAACGCGTTGACAAAAGCCGGAATTCTGAAAAATTTAAGGTCCACAATCGGCTCCGGAGCTTTATGTTCAATCTTAATGAAAATACCAAGAAACATAACAATGGAAAAATAACATATCATGCTTCCTATTGAGAGCCATCCCCAAGTAGATCCCTGATCGAGTACTAACACAAGAGAGGAAAGCATGGCTCCTAAAGTAAGCCCTCCCCACCAGTCATAAAATTTAGTTTTTATATTTGATCGAGATTCATTTATGAAAATCATAGCCATAATAATACCTAAAATTCCTATTGGAAGATTAATTAAAAAAACCGAACGCCAACCGAAATTATCAATTAATGGTCCGCCTAAAAGCGGACCAAAGACAATCGCAGCAGCAAAAGAAGAAGACCAAATACCGAGTGCCTGTGCGCGTTCTTTCCCCTCTTTAAAAGTGATGGCTAAAATCGCCATGGCGGTCGGATAATCGGCTGAGCCAGCAATGGCCTGAATAACACGAAAGATAATCATTGAGGAAAGATTCCAAGAAATACCCGCCAAAACTGAACCGAAAATAAAAATACTGAAACCGAGAATATAAACTTTTTTTCGACCGATGGTGTCTCCCAATTTTCCCCAAATCGGCACGAAAACGGCATTAGCTAGAATATAGGCGGTGGCAATCCATCCGGCAGCGGAAACGGTAATGCCGAAATCGTTAATAATTTTTGGCAAGGCTAAATTGACAATGGTCTGATCCAAGCGACCCAAAAATGTTCCCACGATAACGGTGAGCAGTATCCACCAACGCAAATTTGAACCCTTATTATCTTCCATTCGTATAAACTGTTATCTTCGCGGACATGCCACTTTTGAGTTCGGGATAATCGGAGACATTAAAAATCACTTTTACATCAAATTTTTTGACTGGACGCTGATCGGAAATACTGAAAACAACGCCAGTGTCGTCCGAAACAGCACTGACCTCGTCCACCACTCCTTCATAAGTTTTGCCCGGAAAAGTATCCACGGTAAAAGTCGCGCGTTGTCCGGCAATTAGGCTACTCAAACCCTTCGTCTCTTCTATCTGACCTACAACTTTCATTTCTTGCGTATTTACAACAGAAACGACAGTTTGTCCGGGAGAAAAATAAGATCCCAGGACAAGCGGTGCGCTTGCGACAATTCCAGAAACTTTGGTGGAAATAATTTGCGAACCAATCAAGGCCACTTGCGCATTGGCTTCAATTTTGTCGCCTTCTTTCACATATAGAGCGTTCAAGACCCCCGGCGTCGAAGGTGTCAGGTTTATAATCGGCGCTTCCAAGTCGGAATTCTCAATAAAAACAGTATTTTTGTTTGTCTGCCAAAATAAAAATACCGCAAGCACGCCAAAAATAACCACAAAAGAAATCAAACTGTGCATCCAAGGTTTTTTAAAAATATTTTGTTTTTCTTTATTTTCTTCCATGCGATTTTATGATTAATTTTTAATTATCCCGACGCTTTAAGGTCGAGACTCCGACTTTACGTCGGAGCTTGTAAATTCAATAGCCGGAGTATTTGGAGCGGCAATTTGTCCGGGTGTAATGATAATAGATGTCACTGTTCCGTCGGCAGGGGCTGTAATGATAGTATTTTGTAAGTTCGCTTGCGCTATTTGCACCGCACCCAAGGCATTATTCATTTGCGCCTGCGCTGTCGCCACATCCTCGGGACGAGCCGTGGCCACCAGAGCGACCAATGAGGCATTGGCTTGGTCGAGGGTTGCTTGCGCGTTTGCTATCGCCTGAATCTTTGTTTCGAGAGCCGACTGATAAGCATTATAATTTGCCAAGTAATTCGACGCGTTGGTGTTCGGTATATCTATGCTCCAAGTGGTGCTGGAATAGGAATCGACATTGGAGAATTTAGGTAGTTGAATGTAAAGCCCGGTGTCTAAAATCGGCTCGGGTGTATTCGCATTTATTGTGCCCGTACCGTTTAAAATACCAGAAACGACAAAATCTTTACTATCACTCGTACTGCCTCCCAAACCGAAGGTAATATTGATTGTCCCTTGCACATTTTTGCCATAAACTCCGCTCAAAGAAGGCGAGGTGAGAGAATTATTTACGCCCGACTTTGCCACAAGTGAAGAATTTAAAAGATTCGCCTGCGCATTGCTGACTAAAATATTTTGCTGTTTAGTTATGCCGTCGAGGTTTACTTGCGCGGTATTTACGGTGGCCTTGGCCACATCAATGGCCGTGCCCCTGGCTCCATTGATAATCTTTTGATAATTGGCTTGCGCCGTTTGGTAAGCGGCCCTGGCTTGCGTTAAGGCGCCTTGCGCATTTTCTGCGTCGAGAGTTGCCAGTATCTGCCCTTTTGTAACTTTATCCCCTACTTGAACAGAGACAGACTTGATTCTGCCGGAAGCGAGAAAACCGAGGGTAAGATGTTGCGAAGCAGAAATATTTTCATTTGTGTTTATGTCATTATTCACGACCGGGCTGACTACTTTTTTATTTATTTTTATATAACCGAAAATGCCGATTGCCAAGGCAAGAACCAAAGAAATGATAATTACTCTCTTGGGATGATGCGGCAATGTTTTGATATGTTTATGTATCATTTATTTTGTTATTAAAATTCTAATAATACGTTCGAAATCTTTGTGGTCTTTTTTATTTAATTTGGAAAATATTTTCTTTAAAATAAGTTCTTTACGTTTCCATAACGAGGCACAAAGCTTTTTAGCTAGAGGAGACAAGACAATAAATACGACACGCCTATCACTTTTATCACTTTGCCTCTTAATCAAACCTTTTTTCTCCATTTCATTCACAATTTCGGTCGCCGATGGCGGAGTAATCTTTAAGAAATCAGCTATATTCTTCATCGTTTCCTTGCCGGTAGGCCCGATAAAGTGAAGGACTTCAACCTGCGAAAAGGTTAAATCATGTTCAAACCCTTCTTTTTTAAGGTTTTCCATGATTTTCCTTCTTAAAATGAGTATCAAATCCCCCAAACTGGATTTCGAATGTGTATGTATCATAAGCTCACCTAATAGTTAGGTAGACTAAGTATATGCTATTGCGAATATTTTGTCAAGATTATTTTTGTTTTCCAATACAAGCTTTAACAAAAGCGGAGAAAAGCGGATGCGGGGTAAGCGGGCGGGATTTGAATTCTGGGTGAAATTGGGTACCCAAGTAGAATGGGTGAACTTTTTTCGGCAGTTCAGCTATCTCCATCAAGACTCCGTCCGGAGACCTGCCAGAGAAAACCAGACCGGCTTGTTCCAATTCGGCGACATATTTTGTGTTGACTTCATATCGATGGCGGTGACGCTCGGAAATATTAACCGTTTTGTAAGCGCCAAAAGCAACGGTATTTTTCGCCAAGACGCAGTCATAAGCACCCAAGCGCATAGTTCCCCCGTAATTTTTATTTTTTATTTTATCAATCTGGTCAGCCATAGTGGCAATGACAGGGTGCATAGTATTGGCGTTCATCTCCGTAGAGTTGGCGCCTTTGAGTTTCAAAACATTCCGGGCATAAGAAATAGTCATTATCTGCACACCCAGACATAAACCAAAATACGGGATTTTTTTTCTGCGGGCGTAATCAGCCGCTAAAATCATCCCTTCCACTCCCCTATTACCAAAGCCTCCCGGCACAATAATGCCGTCCAATTTATCAAGCTCACCCAGCAATTTGCTGTCATGTTCATATTTTTCCGAATCCAGCCAAAGAATTTTCGGTTTGTAACCTTGATTCCAGGAAGCGTGATTGATGGATTCAATTACGGAAATATAGGTATCCTTGCATGATTTGAAATTGAAATATTTGCCGACAATGCCGATGGTGACTTCTTTATTTATTTTTTTGATTTTGTTCGCAAAAGCTGTCCAGTCGGCCATATCTTTTTGGCGTGGCGCGAGCCCGATGGTTTTAAGCAACGTGTTCCCAAAATTTTCTTTTTCGAAATTAACCGGCACATCATAAATAGAATACACGTCGGGTGCGGAAATTATGCGTTCAACCGGAATACTACAGACATTGCTGATAGTGCGTTTGATGTCGGAAGTGGCTGGACGGTCAGCGCGACAAAGCACAAAGTCCGGCTTGAGACCCACAGAATAAAGATCCAGCACCGCGCGCTGAGTAGGCTTTGATTTCTGCTCTCCCAGAAGTGATGGAGTCGGCAAGTAGCTCGTCAAGACGATAAAAACATCATCCGGATTTTTGCCTTTCATCATTCTAGTTGCCTCCAAGAAAACCAGAAGCTGACCTTCTCCCACAGTACCTCCATATTCTATTACCGTAATTTCTGATTTAGCTTTTTCGTGACAAGCTTCTATGCGCCTGATTATTTCCTTTGGTATGTCGGGATAAACTTCCACATCTTCCCCACCATATTCCAAATTTCTTTCGCGACGAATAACTTCCTGATAAATCTGCCCGGTCGTCATGTAATTTGCGCGCAAACTGGTTTGATTGGTAAAACGTTCATAGTTGCCCAAGTCTTGGTCGGCCTCTACGCCGTCTTCCCCGACAAAAACTTCTCCGTGCTCGGCGGGGCGAATAGTACCCGCGTCAATGTTCACATACATATCCGCTTTCATAATAGCCACGTGGTATCCGCGGGACTGTAATATTTTTCCGATAGAGGAGGCCGCAATACCTTTGCCCACAGAAGACATAACCCCCCCCACCACAAAAATATATTTTGGATTTTTCATACTTTATAACTTTCTACTTTATAACTATTTATTAAGATACCTTCTAACTGCTAAAAAACTCGAAATCACACCCAACAGTATACCTGATAATAAAATTATTGCAAAAATTTGGAAGAAGTTGGAAAGGTAGTAATTATACATATTAATTCCGAGGAAATCGGTCATATTTCGTCCTAACCAAAACCCGATGGGCCAAAAAATAAACATAGTGATGAGAGTGGCGACAATGCCGTAGATGACGCCTTCAATCATAAAGGGTCCACGCACATGCATCTTGCTCGCGCCCACCAAACGCATTACGCCGATCTCTTCTTTGGAGATAAAAATAGCCAGACGAATAGTGTTGAAAGTGATAATAATAGAAATGATTATTAAAATAAAAGTCAGAAGAAAACCAAGCCTTTGCGCGCCACCGATGATGGTATTCAACCGGTCAATTACCAATTTGTTTTGATAATAATTTACTTTATCTACAATAGAAGCGGATCCTAAGACAAGCGCGTTATCGGACTTCATAAAATTCGCTATACTTTCGTATTGAGAAACCTCCTTGGCTTTGACATTCAGATACGCGCCGAGAGGATTGACGCCTATTTCATCCAAGGCTTGAATTGTCGGGTAATCGCTCTGGTGGCGGTCACGGAAGAGGATTAACGCGTCGGCCGCGCTGGTATAGGAAACATTTGCAACCTCGGGCAACTGTTCGAGTGAAGACTGCAAGGCTAAAATTTTATCTTCCGGCGCGTTAGTAGTGAAATAAATAGTCACATCCACTTTGTCTTTGATTTGAGTGAGAGAAAAATGCAAGACTGCTTGCAAGAAAATTATCATTGTAATAACAGAGAGAGTTATGGTTACCACAAGTACAGCTGCCCAAGAAATAATCCCGCCTCTTTTGAAATTTAAGAATCCGCCCTTTATAATTCTTTTAAATGTCGTCATTGTCATCTCAGTATTATATCACTATTTGCCATGTTTACTGTCTCTGATAATCTTCCCATTTTCCATTGTAATTACTCTTTTATTGACAGACTCAATGATGCCCCTATTGTGCGTGGTTAAAATCACCGTAGTACCCAAATCGTTTATTTTCTTTAAAATCTGCACTATTTCGTGCGTGTTGACAGGGTCGAGGTTGCCTGTCGGCTCGTCGGCAA